>JAURNA010000347.1 GCA_030830385.1 Crocinitomicaceae bacterium
GAGAATGCCGTTATCGGTGGCGAAGGAAATGGAGGTGTAATATACCCGGACTTGCACTATGGACGTGATGCACTTGTTGGAATTGCGCTGTTCCTTACCCATTTGGCCAAAAAGAACATGACGGTAAGTCAATTGCGCGACAGCTACCCGAAATACACCATTTCGAAAAATAAAATCCAGCTCACACCGGAAATTGATGTTGACAGGATTTTGTCTTCCATGGCTGAACGTTATGCAAATCACGAGGTCGATACAACGGATGGTGTAAAAATCTACATCGACAAAGAGTGGGTACACCTTCGAAAAAGCAACACAGAACCCATCATTCGCATTTACTCGGAAAGTCGTGATTTGAACGCCGCGAATGCACTTGCCAGTCGAATCATGGACGAAATCGGCAAATTGGCGTAGGCATCCATTCGAATCGATCGTAACGTTTTTTTCATGAACAACGGGATCGTGCGTTGCTACCCTGCAATTTCAACGGAAAGCAAGCGTGATACAGACAATGGTTTGGATGAAAAAGACTTCTGGGATTTTGCGCATGAAGAAAACCTAAAAAATAAACACTGTGGCAACAATGGTTAAAATATCCATGCCCGGCAAAAGCTGATCACTGCGTGTAGCCCGACCAATAAACATTGGAAACAAGCTTCGCGACAGGCATTTGGATTGTATCCTTTCAGAGTTGAATCCCATCCTCGCGGATACAACATTTAGCGCATATTAATCCAAATTGTATGCTCAAAACTATTTCAATAACACTGTTGTCATTGATGGGATGTGAAATGAGAAATGAGCCAGAAGTGAGTACACCACAAATAGAAGTTATAAAGGAAGAAGTAAATCTTGAAGACACGATATCTCCCGGTAAATTAATGGCTTACGCCCAATCGGAGGCGATTGAAAAGTATGGCAAGCCTTCTTCTAAAGAACGATTCATTTTGGATGATGCGCAAGGGGAATTTAGAAATTCCATCTCTGATATGTTTACGGAAGAAGAAAGACAGAGTGAATCTATAAAAATGGATGAATTGACCTGGGAGAAAGATAAAAACACCTGGATTACAGCCTGGTATCAGGTGAAAGATGATAAACGTGTACCCAAAAGTGTATTTTCCCGGGATGAGGGCTCAGAATTTTGATCGTCCGATACGAAGTCAAACCCGACACAAACCAAGACAGCATCATTTAAGTATTTTTTTTACCGTTTATATGAGAAATCCAGCTGTAAATACTTCGGATTTTTCGTTACTTCATTATCTTGTTATTTTTGAGCAAGTATGAAGAAATTCGACATCCCGGAATACTACCGATCCCCTATCATAAGTAAGGTAAAAACACAGCGAAAACTCGAAGATCCAAGGAAGAAGGATTTCGCTCCTACCCTGCTTGACTTTGGCAATGTAAGCTTCGTCATCAGCCGGCACTTTGGCTTTTGCTACGGAGTCGAAAATGCGATTGAAATAAGTTACCGGGCGATTCAGGACAATCCGGACAAATCGATCTTTTTGTTGAGTCAGATGATTCACAACCCCGAAGTGAACAGTGATCTGGAAAGCCAGGGAGTTCGATTCATTCAGGACACCGAAGGAAATCAACTCATTCCATGGGAAGAAGTGGGGGCAGACGACATCGTTATCATTCCCGCATTTGGGACGACCCTTGAAACGAGAAAACTCCTTGAGGAGAAAGGAATCGATACGGTAACGTACAATACAACTTGTCCTTTCGTGGAAAAAGTCTGGAACCGATCAGCCAAACTTGGCAATACCGATCACACGATTATCATTCACGGCAAGCACAAACACGAGGAAACCAAAGCAACATTTTCGCATTCCAAAGAAAACGCCCCTTCTGTGATTATCCTGAACATGCAGGAAGCTGAGACACTGGCTGAATTCATCCTCGGGAAACGAAATCCGGATGAATTTTACGAAGTCTTCTCAGAGAAGTACTCCGTCGGGTTTGATGCGATGCGCGATCTTCGACGAATAGGCGTTGTGAATCAAACAACCATGCTGGCTTCCGAAACGCAGGCTATTGCCGATTACCTCAAGGGGAAAATCGTGGAACGGTACGGGGAAGAAAACCTCAAAGATCATTTCGCAGATACACGCGACACATTGTGCTACGCAACCAACGACAATCAATCCGCAACGATTCGTTTGCTTGAGGAAGATGCCGACTTGGCCATTGTGGTGGGAGGATACAACAGCAGCAACACTTCGCACCTTGTAGAATTACTCGAAGAACGGTTTCCGACTTATTTCATTCAGAACAAAGACGAGATCATTTCAGAAGGATTAATTCGATCCTACAACATCCATTCGCAAGAAGTTCACGAACATTTGTCCTTTCTTCCGGATTCGGATAAAACCAAAATAGTCATAACTTCAGGGGCGAGTTGCCCGGATTCGACCGTTGACGGAGTAATACAAAGGATACTCGAACTGAAGAAATCGCCGATTACCATCGACCAGATTCAACTGTAATGGAGCGCTTTATAAGTATATTGATCATTGATCCGGATGCGAAAATTCGAATCGGACTCAAAGAAATGTTGTCCGGAGGTGGAAACAACGTATTGCTTACAGACTCAGTTGAAAATGCACAAACCATCCTTCGAAAAAAGGAAATTGGCATCATTTTGATCAATTTGGAAGAATCAAAAGATGGGTTGGAGCAAATAAAAATGCTGCGCGAGCACAATGCCATTACCAACCAGTACATTATTTTGATTACACGCGAAGGAAGTTCGGCCATGCGGCTTGTGAAAGGCATGAACCAGGGAGCCGTAGATTACCTCACCTACCCTTTTAATCCAAACCTGGTCAAAAGTAAAATAGAAGTATACAAATCGCTGTTCTACAAAGACCAGCGCATTGGCCAGCTACTCAGCAATATTTTCCCGGAAAACATCCTTAACGAACTCAGTAACTCCGGGAATTTTTCACCCAAACGGGTCCAGAATGGAATTGTACTCTTCACAGACTTCGTCGATTTTTCTTCCAAGGCCAAGCAAATTCGTCCGTTGGGCCTGATCCGGCGACTTGAAAAATACTTTACGAAATTCGATACCATTATTGAAAAATACAACCTTGAGAAGATCAAAACCATAGGAGATTCCTACATGGCACTCGCAGGTGTGACAGAAAATAATCCCAAAGCAGCCGTACGTGCCTGTTTGGCTGCGATTGAAATTCGCAATTCTATGCTCACTCAGCGAGATGTGAGCATCGCCATGCGCAGAGATTTCTGGGAGATCCGCATCGGACTTCACATGGGGCCTCTTGTTGCCGGAATCATCGGATCAAGCAAATATAGCTTTGATGTTTGGGGCGACACGGTTAACGTGGCATCCCGGGCCGAGCAGATTTCACGAGCTGGCCATATTACGATTACCTCCAACATTGCAGACGTGGTTTCACCGTATTTCCAACTGACACCACGCGGCAAAATTGACATCCATAAGCACGGCGATAGCATTGAGATGTTCTACCTCGATAAAATCAAGGACCAGCACTCCATGGGCAAAGAAGGAAGATTCCCATCTTCTGAACTGCGCCTCACCTGCGGCCTGTCGGAAATTGATTTTATTCAAATGCGCGACCACATCATCACGCGACTCCGGTCTCTATTGCCAGAGCAAGTATTGTACCACGATATTCCGCACACACTCAATGTAGAAAAGGCAACGATGCGTTACGCCCGACTGGAAGGATTGAACAACGAAGAAATCCTGTTGCTGAGAACCGCTGCGCTTTATCACGATTCAGGGTTCATACATTCGTATCACCAAAACGAAGATTTCGGACAGGAACTGGCGCAAGCATTATTGCCAAATTTCGGGTACAACGAAGAGCAAATCACGATCGTTTCGGCCATCATTAATGCCACCAAGTTATCAGTAGAACCAACCAACCTTCTCGAAGAGATCATGTGCGATGCTGACCACGATTACATCGGTAGGCCCGACTATCACGCCATCGCTGGAAAATTGAGAAAAGAACTGGAAAATTTCAACGAGTTCATGACGGATTTGCAATGGATTGAA
>JAURNA010000048.1 GCA_030830385.1 Crocinitomicaceae bacterium
CCAAAATCGGCTCGAAACGCATCGTCGATCTCATTTTTGTCCCCGGGATAGAGCAAATATGCCGACTCTTTCACAACAACCGTTATCCCTTGTTTAAATCCGACATAAAAATCGATCTGAAACTGGGAGGTAAGCCGGTCGTAACGGGCGAAAACCTACAATTGGCCGATCTTGTCGTATCGGATACCGGACTCAACGCTCATTTCTTTTTGAATACCGAAAATTCGGAAGAATCGTTTGAAGAATCGGCGGAATACAAAGATTGGGAAACGTTATTTCAAAAACCACTCACAATTAACTACCATGAATAGAATCAGCGCAATTATATGGTTTCTTTTTGCATCGTGCTTTCTCTTCGGACAATCGAAGGGTAGCATTGGCAAGTACATTTTTCCGGAGTACACTCCGATTACCGTTCCCGATTCACTTTCCGGGGAGGAAGCATTTTATATAAGCAACGTAACCACCTACGATTTTCTGGAAACGTTCGAGACGCAAATCGTGGTATTTCAGCGCGTATACATCAATTCGGAAGCGGCTGCAGAGGAATTCAGCAAGCGTGAATTCTACTTGTTTAACGAGGGGAAACTGTCCATTCTGAAGGCGAGAACAATAAAGCAAAACGGCGATATCATCAACCTGGAAGGAGACCAGATCATCACCACCAAAGAAGTGGAAAAGAACCAATATGGCTCCGAAATGATGCGGCGCTTTCAATTGATCTACCCGGACGTTCAAGTGGGAGATGTGGTAGATATTGCCTATGAAATTGACCTGGATCGGTACATTTTCTCCAATCTCCTGTACCTCGAGGGTGATTTGCCTTCGCTGTATTCCCGGATTACGCTGAGAAACATGTCGAGATTTGATCTGGCAGCCTATACCCTGAACTCCATGCCGTCCGGGAAAAGCCGCGACAATCACGGGTATACGGAATTGAGTTGGGAACGAAAAGGCGTCGGAACGATGGAAACGGATTTTTTCAATGCGTTGAAACCCACAAATCCGTTTGCGGCATTTGTGTTGTGGAAACCCGGTGAGAATCTCGATTATAAGACAATTTATGCATATGATGCACAGAATTTTCCGGAAAGTTTTGAGCCGCTCACGTCCATTTCGAAACTCTTGCTGGAAATGGACCTTATCAACCCATCGGATCCGCCATTGATTCAATTGAAGGAGATGATCGAGAAGATGTCGAAACAGTTTGTTTGGGAGGACGAGCGCAACGTATCGGTACCGCAAACCATGGAATCGTTTCGGAAGAAAAAAATCGATCAGACGCTCTTCATCAGATACGTGATGAAATTCCTGAAGGAAAAGAAGATCAAATACGAGAAAGGGTTTACCAAAAGTTTACTGGATGGGCCCTTTGAACACGGTTTGGTTACCTTCGAACAATTGACGAGGCGTTACTTGCTCATCTACGACGAAAACGACCAGCCTCATTTTTTGTTTCCACCGACGGAGGAAGGTCGGTTTTATAGGTTCGACGAAATTCCGTATTACCTGGAGGAAAATCAATCGATTGTGTTGTATGGAGAGGATGATCATTTGCAGGAAACAGGTGCCGTATTGCTGCCTTCAAGCAATCAGAAAACAAACGTTCAGCAATCGAGAATCATGTTCAATTTTGACCCTGCCACGAATGCATGTTCGGTAAAGCGGAATGATCTGTTCAAAGGGCATTTTTCGTTTTTGGTGAGGGCCGCGAGCAATGACACATGGCTGGAAGAACTGGGCGTAAAACCGGATTCTGTGGAAATGAAGCCCACGAATGTAAAGGATGTATACCCGTTTGATTGCAACTTCGAACGGAGCTGGGATGAGCCGGATTTTAGCACAGACATCGGTGACTCATTGATGATGGTCTCGTTCGAAAAATTCCTTCCGAAGGGCGTATATCAGGAAGATGAACTCGATGAAAAGTACGGTTCGTATCTCGTATTGCCGTTCCTGAAGAAAAATCGGATATCCATGTTTATCCAATCTCCGAATCCACTGGCTGTTGTCGATGAAGAAGCCGAGTTGATATTCGGTAACGAAGTGGGTTCGATCTCAATTAAATTGTTGCAAATCAATGAAACCACCGTCAAGTTTGATGGCACTTTTGAGGTAAAAAAGAGGTTCATCGAAAACGAATCCGAGGTGGATTCATTCAAAGACTTACTGCGGAAACATCAGGAGTTCTGCAGCAAAAAATGGGTCTTGAAAAGCAGCCAATAAACACCCCGTAAAGAGGTTTAAAAACATTGGTTTTCATTATGGGCTTCTTCTTTCTCTTTTCAGGGAGCATAGCGAAGTGAAGCAAGCGATGAATGAAGGACAAAATCACATTTTGGGCAGAAGTGTTCATGTTGAGAACTCACAGCATTTAGGGATAAGTCACCGCTGAAGTGGCTCATGTTGTGCAGTAAAACCCCGTTGCAATTGCATTGAGAAAAACAATTCCTGCAAAGTTGCCATTGCAACAACCCGGAACGTTCGTACACAAAAAAACCTGAAAAGAGTCCAAAAAAGTGATTTTAGGCAACTTTGGGAAGAAACTCTTTTCAGGCACCTGCAAGGAAAATAAAACCAAATATTGAATAAACCAGAATTTCAATATCTACTCTTAAGACGCTGCCAGTTGAGAAAAGGTTGGGTAAACAACAAAAAAAACCGCACAGCAGACTGTACGGTTCGTATAAAAAATCTCGGAAACCCCTAGTATAGCTCGAGTTTCAGCGCAGTTCGATAATCTTTAATTTCCTCGCGATTTATCTTGTGATCTGCATTTTTCAACAAATTCAGCAAGTAAAGAAGGTTCTCGTTGTCCTCAATTTCGATTGGGTACTCATTTTCTTCCTCGTCTTCCTCGTATTGAGCCTGTACGCTAAACGATTTGTTCTCAAGCAAATACTCGTAAGATAACCGCAACACCTTGGTAACCAATGGATCTCGCTCTTTCAACGCGTACTCACGAAGAGCTTTCAAATCATCTACCAGATTTTTTGCCCCAACGCCATCCTTCTCTACATTGGCAATGATTTCTTCCAGTTTCTTATTAGCTGCTGCTAGTTTCATTCTTCGTCTCTACATTTTCAGGAACCCAAAAAGAACCTCTAATCCGATGCAAATGTACACATCTTGCACTAAACTATTCAGACGATCTCAAA
>JAURNA010000348.1 GCA_030830385.1 Crocinitomicaceae bacterium
CATACGAACAACTCTTGCGGACTAACCCAAATTTGTTCGAAAAAGTTTTGTTAATCATCAATGTTATTCCTTCGCGTGAAGAAATAAATAAGTATGCCGAACGTAAAACGATAATTGAAGAATATATAAGCCGAATAAACGGTTTTTTTGGTAATTTTTTGTGGCAACCAATTGTCTATCAATATCAACATCTTTCGTTTAACGAATTGATTACTTGTTATACTGCCTGCGACATTGCTTTGATAACGCCTTTGCGTGATGGAATGAATTTAATAGCAAAAGAATTTATCGCCTCACGAAAAGACAAGCGTGGCTGTTTAGTATTGAGTGAATTTGCAGGTTCGGCAGACGGGTTGAAAAATGCACTATTAGTAAATCCAAACGATACAAATAAAATGCAATCTGCCATTTTAAGAGCATTTAAAATGAAACCGAACGAGCAAGAAGCAAGAATGACAGAAATGCAAGAGTATTTAATGCAACAAGATGTTTGTACTTGGTCAAAAAATTACATACAAGATATGGAGCAATTAAAGTATAAAAGTATGTTTACACCAAATGACCTTTGAAGATAAAATTCACATTATAGAAGCATATCAAGCGAGTTCTAAACGTTTGATTCTTTTGGACTATGATGGAACGTTAATTGGTTTTTACGACAAACCCCAAGACGCAATTCCTGGCGATAGAATTAAAAATTTACTTTCTAAGTTGGCAGAAAACCCGTACAACAAAGTTGTAATCATCAGCGGACGAGATGCAAAAACCTTAGCCAAGTGGTTTGGACACCTTAATATCGACATTGCAGCCGAACACGGACTTAAATACAAAACATCAACTAACGAAAATTGGTTTAACTTGAGCAACAGCCAGCCTTTATGGAAAGATAAAGTTCTTGAACTAGCCAAACGCTATGCAAATGACGTTGTAGGTTCGTTTGTAGAAGAAAAAGAGCATACTATCGCTTGGCATTACAGAACAGTCGAAGACACAAATATTGAAGAACACAAAACAAATCTTTCTAAAGAATTACTATGGCTTAATCAAGAAAAAGAATTTGACATCCTGCTTGGTAATAAAGTATTGGAAGTAAA
The DNA here is from genome assembly GCA_030830385.1 of Crocinitomicaceae bacterium. Lineage (GTDB taxonomy): Bacteria > Bacteroidota > Bacteroidia > Flavobacteriales_D > Crocinitomicaceae > UBA4466. Next base: position 1,095 of record JAURNA010000348.1, read on the forward strand.
AAGCAACAATGGAAACAAAGGAACATTTGTTTCATCCCTTTTATTAAAAGAATATTTTGACTTTGTACTTTGCATTGGCGATGATGTAACAGACGAAGATATGTTTGCTATTTTACAAGAAGAACATCATTACTCGATTAAAGTAGGACTTGTTCCAACTTGCGCTAAGTATAATTTACTAAACATAAATGTTGTACTGTCATTTTTAGAACAGTTGAGCATATTGGACACTCTCCCTCTAAGTGTGTAAAGTGAGTGTTTTGTTAGATTAAGATTTAACAAAAAAATCATGAGACAACTCGACTTTATACAAGAGTAAATTACGAAAATTTTGACTGAAGTTACATCCGGTCAAGAAGGCATGCAGAAAGTGATGGAACTGTCGCTGGAAGCGATTCGTGAACAACCATGTGGAATGTTACGGCAGACCGGCTAGTGCTTCCCACTCTCCTGTGAAATCCCGCCTTTCAATCGTCTTAAATCTGTATCGGGAAGCCTGCATACGATGTTGATGCTCCATGGTATTAGAAGAATCATCCCACAGAAATGGAGAATCTCATTCTTCAAAATTGTGAAAGATCGTTCCTTTCCTGAATTGTGTAGTATCTGAACTGTTGTTAATGTGAATCTCGTATCCTGCTATCATTAGTGAATCGAGTGTTTCACGATTAGGGGTTTTCAAGTACGCAGTGCAATCCGTATAATACATCGCTTCAACGGGATATTGAGTATTGAAAAGAACCACTTTTTTGGGATCATCGAGTGTTTTACCAAATTTCTTAAGATCAGACGCCCACCCTTTTTCATACTCATACGAGAGGTCGAACATCTTCAATCGTTCAATGGTATACCGAACGGGCAATGCGATCAGCAGAACAAGAACGGGAATACTGAGCCAGCGAATTTTGGATCGACGAAAGATGCGTCTGATGTATCTGGCAAAAAGTCCAATGGTTATGAAAATTGCGGGCGAGGTGAAAAGTAGGTAGCTCGGCATCTTCGTTTCTACTAAGGAGAAAAATACAACCGGAACGAGCACCCATGTAAGTAAGAACATGTAGGTGATTTTTCGCTTGCGGATGGCAATGATAATGAGCCAAAGGAGAGGAAGATATACGAGTTCCCCAAAACTGATACGCATCTCCTCAAGGTGAAAAAACGGCCCTCCTTCCCTACCTTCAACGGTTGTCGTTAAATGCTTGAAGTTCATCCCTTGCTCCCAACCAGCCTCTAGTGGGAAGTTCACATGAATATACATCTGCCAGGGTAACACGACGGTACTCATTACGAGGACCATGAGTAAACCATTTAAGAGAATCTGTTTCGTGCCGGATCTTTGGCGTTTCATCTCTAACAACCACAACGGCAACACGATGAGTGCAGGAAGCCACTTCGTTAGAATGGCCAATCCTACAAAAGCACCGCATAGCAGATTTAACCAATGTTTTCCATTGCGTGCAGATTCGATCGCCAGGAATATAGCAATCGTAACGAACGAAAGATAGAGTGAATCAACATGATCGGTTGCTGTTCTTCCCGACACATTCTCCAGGATGAGTCCATTCACTGAAAATAAAAAGGCCGCATAGTACCCTACTCTTCTGCCGAATAGCCGGTATCCAATTCTATACGTGCAATATATACCGACCGTGGTAAGGAGAATTGACGGAATTCTCGTTACGAAATCTCCTGTGCCGAAGAGCTGATATGTTCCTGAAATTAGCCACATGGCCATGGGCTGCTTATGCAACCAAATATGGTTATCCGTCCATACTCTGTAATCGTAATCCAAAATTGGATGCTCATAGAGAACGGGATAAAGCATGTTACCCATCATGTTTTTTGCAACGAGGGCGTGATAGCGCTCATCCCAGGGGTGTAGGAATTGGTCGTAGGAGGCAAACATGCGAAGAGCGAGGCCACCGACAACCAAGCATAAAATTGCCAGCGTATATTTTTTCTGTCGTATTGACCACAGACTCCCAACCAAGGCCATTACACCAACAATGAGGGTCAGATAATAAATTGTTGCATTCAAGATTACTGGCGATGTTGGTACGTTCGCCCACAACTGGAGCGGTTTGGACAAACATAAAGAGTTTTTCCTAAATCGAGAAATGTAAAATCCTCAGAACAACTGGCTCCCTGTCATTTGGTTGAAAAGTAGCTCAGTGGAATATGACTTCGCCTGAGGACGCTGTCCCATTATGGTAGACTTCACCCGGATTGCCATAAACATGAATGTTCCCCTTGTTAGAAATTTTGTAGTGAAGTTCATCAGACACATGGATCGATATATCACCATGCGAGTCCTGTTCCACCTGGGCAAAAGAAGATTGTAGGTCAATGGCATCAACGCTCATAATAGCCGTGTTCCATATGTCCAAAGAGTCAACATTACCACGGAGGGTTAACATTCCCCCGGTAGGATGATGATTCCAGTAGTAGAACGATTCACAGTTCAGGTCAAGCATGGCCTCGTTTGCTTTGCTTTTCAAGACAATACCAAATTGTCGGGTTGTGATGGGTGTTTTACAGCTAACGTTACAGGTTTCGTTCGCAACGACTTTTTGAATCGATGGATTGTGAATTTCAATGATAATTCTGTCTTTGGGATAAAGCCACCTGCCCTTTTTTGCATAGCCCATCGTGAGAACCGAGTCCGAAACATCAAATTCAACATTTGGAGCAAATCGTTCGGTGGTTTTAATGACAATAAACGGTATGGAGTCTTCAACAAGAATGACATCAAATGAATAATTCAATTGAACGGTATGAAATCCATCCACGTTTTCGGAAACGACAACTGAATTACCTTTTTTGCAGGAAACAGAAGCAATTGCTACAACGATGAGTACTGTAGAAACGATAAGCCTTGTTGCGTTTGGTATGGATGATAGCGCGTTCATTCTTATCTCCTAAAAATACGACAAATCAGCTTACTACATTTCAATGGAATTGTACACTCAAGCTTACAAAGGCTGAATTCAAGTTACAAACGCAATTTCTGAGTCAAACCATAAACTCTCCGTCATAAACAATAGGGTTTTCAACATCAGATCTCTTCCGGGTCTATTGTTCATTTTGTCCTGAATACGACTAATGCACTGACCATCAATTGTTTTAATATTGGTATTTTTAGCGATTTAACAGGGTAAAAAAGCTGATTTACTTCACAACAAGGAAGGGGATAAAACCTATATTCTTTTTTGTTGGGATAAACAGAAGCCCATCCAATCTAAAAATTGTGTGTATCACTTGAATGTAAGCAGTATATTAAAATCGATCAATTGGTATTGAACGCAATCGCTGATCATCCCGCACCAACAAGCGGGATGTATGTGACAACTATCAGGCGTTTTGCTGATACGATTCCTTGCTGAGACCGACATGCGAAGCTATTTTGGAAACACTGTAATATGAGCGACCAAATCATACATATCCTGCCCATGGTAATCGGAGGATTGGTCTTATTCCTTTATGCGATTTCTCAGCTCTCTGCCTTGCTTAATGAACGCTTTTCAGAACGGGCCAAAACAATCATAACAAAGTATACAACGAACATTTTTCTATCCATTCTAATCGGGAGTTTTGTGACAATCGTACTGGATTCGTCCTCTGCTGTGATCATACTGACCATTGTGTTCATCAACGCCGGTTCCATCAGTTTCGGGAATGCCATAGGAATCATCATGGGAGCCAACATTGGAACGACGATTTCGAGTCAAATCATAGCCCTCAACGTAGCACGGTTTTCGATCATTCCGTTACTTATCGGTCTGGTCCTGTTCATTTTGGCAAAACGGAAAAAACGCAAATCAACCGGACGAATCATATTGTATTTTGGGATGTTGTTCTTTGGTCTATTCTTGATGGAAGAGTCCGTATTGCCTCTCAAAGACAGCGATATGTTCACGGAATGGATGAAATCCATTGATAAAAACCCCTTAAAGGGCTCAATGATCGGTGGGATCATTACGTTAGTAATCCAGTCATCGAGCGCAACAGTTGGAATGGCAATCGTTTTGGGCAAACAACAGCTGATCTCAATAAAGGCGGGGATTTCTATCATGCTCGGTGCTGAATTGGGCACCTGCTCCGACACACTCATTGCTTCTGTAAACGGCAGTCGTCAATCGGTCAAGGCAGCGCTATTTCATCTGATGTTTAATTTGGCTGGCATTCTGATTGCACTGGTGCTATTTGACCCTTTTGTTAAATTTGTAGCGTGGATAACCCTCCGTGGAGACGTTGATAACCACATCGCGAATGCACACGTGATTTTCAGTGTTTTAGGCGTGCTGTTATTTTTGCCCTTCGTTCGTATCTTCGAGCGATTCCTCAACTGGATGCTTCCTGACAAAAAGTTGATTGAAGAAACCGAAGCGTAACGACAAAGGCCGGTGTACATGAAATTCACGGGAACAGCAACAAGCGCTCAGTACGTCAGAACCCGAAAATGACTACCGATCCAGTGCCAAAATCGGAAGGTTGCTGTGCAATCTCAACTCGCTTGTAATACTTTTTTGAAATAGCCGTTTCCAGAATCCCTTGTGTTCATGAAGCATCACGATCAGATCGATACCTCTCTGATTCGCAAAATTGAGAATCCCCATCTCCACATCATCATTGTAACGGTCGAAATAAGCCTGGGGAATTGCACCGAAGAAATTGTGTAGTATCTCCTCTTCCACTTCACTTTCAACAGGTAACGGGCCCTCTATTTTTTTCCGAACATGAACTATGGAGATTCGGGACTCGTGAGTTTCGGCGATCTCACGGACAACGAGTAGCTTGTTCAAATTTTCGGTGATCTGGTAGTTCGTTGTCAGCATGATGTGTTTGGGTGGAGTGGTTTCTGCATTTTCCGGAACACAAATCAAAGGGCACGGCAAGTGGTTCAATACCTCCTGAACGACACTCCCCAGAATTGTGTTCATATCGTTGGAAGCACCTCGCGTTCCCATTACGATCAAGTCCACATCGTTGTTCTTTACCAGATCGTTGACCATGGATGATACATCCCCGAATTTAGAAACAGTCTCGAACGAGCTGTCCTCATGATGATCGAACTCTTTGAACGACTTCAGGAAATCACTGATTTGATCATCAACTTCATTCGAAATGGCAGCTATGTACATAGAAATATCAACCTCTAACATTCCGACAGGAGCATAAAAGCTGTGTGCAATTATATATCGGCAGGGCGTTCCCCGGTACAAGCTTGCTACATAATCGGCGGCTTTCCACGAACCGTCTGAAAAATCTGTTGGTAATAGTATTGTCTTCATATCACTGTTCCATTCGTTGACTGCTGATCAAATATCGGTACTATTTTAACCATAAGGCCTTTCCTTATTCAGTAAGAAATATGACATTCATCAATTCATGGGACTGCTCTTTGAGTGGAATCATTTCAACCGATCCGCGGTCCGGCTGAACGTTAGGTTCAATGCCAGAAACCAGAGCAATACCGCTACAAACGTGATCTTTTGTATGATGGGAAGTAATTCAATATAGTGACCCGTAAAATAAATATAACCGTTCAGCGCAACCATTAGGATGCAAATACAACCTGTCCAGATAAAATGGACCCAACCTTGCCTTCTTAACCCTAAAAACAGAGAGATAATGGACACCGAACCGAATACGGACGCAAGTACGGCCATTGAGTCGTGTAAATCCGTATGGATCAACAACGCGAATGTACAAGCGAGTCCTCCGGAATATTCAATGAGTTTGTTCCAGGGCGTACGCAGTTTAAAAAATCGAGGGAAACTGTAGAAGAAATAAGCCAGACACAGGCATAAAATAACAACACCAAACATTGCATAGGGTCTGGCTGTATTGATTTCGCCATTTATCGAATACGGATCTGTAAGATTGCACCAGTAACTATTCTGCCAATCGAAGCCTTCTCTTTCCGGAAATGCCCTGGATCCACCGGGATAAAGGTATGCCGCCAGCAAATAAAACCCAATATACAGCACGATTCCTGCGCTCGGTAAGAAACGAATAGAGTCACGAATGTTCAGCTGTTTCATCCCACTGAATCTAATCAATTATTGCCTGAAACCCAAGGACACATATCTTCCCGGAAATATTCAGAAGATTTTGTGTTGGCCGATGTTCAGACAACCGATTTCCAAATGCACCCATGTACTGGGCTTTCCGATTCATCCATTCACTTTCCACCAGAAAGCGACCGACGGATCATTGCGATAAATATCATATCAGAAGCTGATTTTCCTAATGTAATGCTCCCTGTTCAAGAGCTACATTTGGCTGTGCGAACATTACGATTCAACCGTTCCTGCTCAATGTGCGTGATTCCACTTAATTATCCATGGTTTCCGCGCTAACCGGATACAGTTGAAGAGACAAAATTAGAAGTATGAAACAAGTTGGAATTTGGATCGATAAAAGAGAAGCGAAAATCGTTTCTATCGAGAACGGAAAGGAGAATTTAAATACGCTTAATTCTCAAATCGAAGAGTTTAATCCGAAAGGAGGAAGCGGAACGAAACTCAAAGGTGGGCCACAGGATGTTGTTCAGGACAGCAAGTTTCTGAACCGGGAAAAACATCAGTACTACGATTTCTTTAATCGGGTAGTTGACCATGTAAAAGAGGCCGATGAGATTGTCGTCTTCGGGCCGGCTGAAACCGGTGAGAAACTGCATTCGGAATTGCAGAGGAAACACCCGGATCTCTATGCCAGAACGAAACCTATTGAAAAGGCAGATAACTTGACCGATAATCAGGTAAAAGAATGGGTAAGAAAATTTTACGGGTAAGTGCTCCACCATATAATCGAATCGCTATCCGGACCTCTCCGCGCACCGCACTTCATTCTGGTTCTCGTCTGATTTATGCAGTGCATTTGCGTTACTCTGAGAAGCCGTCAAAGACGTGTATCGGTTGACTTCCGTCACCAATTACATACGCCAATGATAGAATTCAGACCGCTTAATAGCCTGTCGGTATACCTGGATCGTCTGCTTAAAGGCCGCTTATGGCTCAAGGTGATCATTGGCTTATTATTGGGTATGGGAGTCGGTATTTTGATGAATCCGACAACAGGTATCTTCTCGGAGAAAACAAGTTCGATTTTAGCCGATTGGCTTGATTTACCGGGGCAAGTATTCATGAAATTGATTCAGATGGTCATGATTCCGCTGGTGTTCACGTCCATCATCACCGGAATTGTAAGCAACACGTCCCAAAATCTCAAAGCATTTGGTGCTCGTTTATTGCTCTACTTCCTGTTCACGACAACTGTTGCCATTCTTATTGGTATCGTCGTTACCCTCATTCTTAAACCCGGACGCTACCTACATTCATTTGGTGGTTTTACGACAGATGAATACGAGGTTGCTGCCAGTGAGCCCGTTCATCTGGTCAATAATATTCCGGGAGCCATTTCGAATCTCGTTCCCAATAACCCATTCGAGGCTATCTTAATGGGTGAAATGCTTGGCGTGGTAATATTCACGATTATAATCGGCGTGGCAATTACCCAATTGCATAACGAAACAGCTCGTCCAATCGTTCGTTTTGCAGAGGCCGTGCAGAAAATTTGTATGATCGTTGTTTCGTGGGCCATGATTCTCGTGCCATATGCCGTTTTCGGATTAATTGCGGCACTGTTATCCCAGACTGGACTTCAGATATTCATCGGCTTGGGCTACTATGTACTCACCGTACTTCTGGGGCTTTTGATGCTCATGCTGTTCTATTTGATCATTATAGGCGTATTCACCAAAAAAAGTCCGTTGAAATTTTTAACCGCCATCAAGGAACCACAGCTTTTGGCGTTTTCGACGGCCAGCTCAGCAGCGGTAATGCCTTTATCCATGAAAACGGCCGACGAGAAATTGGGTGTTTCTTCCAATATCAGTGATTTTGTCATTCCGGTTGGCGCAACGATTAACATGGATGGAACAGCGTTGTTTCAGTGTGCAACAACTATATTCATGGCGCAGGCGTACGGTATAGAATTAACGCTGGTTAATCTGATCCTGATCACCGTTACGGTAGTTGCTGCATCCATTGGAACTCCCGCCATTCCCGGAGGAGGAGTTATTATTCTGGCATCTGTGTTGCAAAACGTAGGTATACCTGTTGATGGTCTTGTGGTGATTATTGGGTTGGATCGGATTCTGGGAATGTTCAGAACAGCCACAAACGTTACAGGAGACCTAACGGCAAGTGTTATTTTTGATGAGTTTTATGGAGGTAAACGCGACAGCCAAACACCGGA
>JAURNA010000003.1 GCA_030830385.1 Crocinitomicaceae bacterium
CTCTTCTTTTATATCCTCAGACCAGATTCCTACCTGAACTTCTCCTATGTGTTTTTTCCTTAAGAGGTACAAGCAAATTCGTGATTGACCAATCCCTCCACCAATGCTATTTGGAAGCGTGTCATTTAGCAGGAGTTGATGAAACAACAATGACTTTCTATTTTCAGCTCCTCTTTCTCTTAACTGAACGAGTAATGAGGATTTATCTACTCTTATTCCCATTGAAGAAATCTCCAGGCTGTTTTCTAATTCTGGATGCCATACAAGGATATCCCCGTTCAAGCCTAAGTATCCATCCTCGTTCTTTGTGCTCCAATCATCATAGTCAGGAGCTCTGCCATCATGAGGTTCACCGTTACTTAAGTTGCCTCCAATTCCAATTAAGAATACAGCTTTATGCTTTCTTACTATTTCTCTTTCCCGCTCTTTTGGACTTAATTCAGGATATTTTTGGAATACGTCTTCAGCGTGAATAAAGTGTATTTTTTCAGGTAATTGTGGCTGGAGATATTCATATCTTTCTGCAACTTTTGCTTCCGTTTCTCTAAGGGCAGTATAAATTTTCCGCACTTCTTTTTTAAGAAATTCAAGGGTTCGTGACTGAGACGAAATTCTCTTCTCCCAATCCCATTGATCCACATAGATCGAGTGGATTTGACTGTAATCTTCATCAGGTCTCAGAGCCCTCATATCAGTTACAATTCCATTGCCTATTTCAACATCCAATTCGTGGAGGCGCATCCTTTTCCATTTGGCCAATGAATTCACAACGACAGCTTTTTTGTCATTTTGTTGCTTAATCGGGAATACAACTGATCTTTCAACTCCATTGAGATCATCGTTGATTCCTGTACCATTCATTATGGCAATGGGCGCAGATACCCGCGTCAAGCTGAGTTGTTTCTTTAATGACGATTCAAACGTTTGCTTTACAAAGCTTATCGCCTCTTCGGTTTTTAACATTTCCTGTTTCATTATCTTTCTAATTATTCTTTTCATTTTTTCAACAAAAAAACCTGCTACAGGGCAGGCTTAGTTCATAACTCAACGTATAGCCTTCCCAAGGTGGAGCCTTGTTATTATTTGTAGTAATGTTTGTCATATATTTTGGTACAAAAAAAGGCCTCCGAGTTCTCGGAGGCCTTTTCAGGTTTTGAATATTATTAGAATTAAACCATAGTGCTCCCCGCTTCGAACAAATTATTGTTCGAGTAATTATTGAAGACACTATTGCTTAAACTCTTTACCATTTTTCTATTTCAAATATAATCGTTTTTTCAAGATTCACAAACGTATTCCTCACCACGTTGTGCCTTTGCTTTAACATTCCAATCAAACCGTAATTATACGCCAGGAGGAAACGGTTGAACGATACCGTTTTGTATGAAGGACTTCTTAGCTGCATTCGTCCCGTTTCCATACTTGAGACTTGCATGTACTCGTTGGAATTTCGGTCTCACGACCCTTCACAGGCAATAGCACCACAAGTTTTATTAATCGCGTAAATGGTAGTGCATGAAAAATGTAGCTTAGCTTACTGTCTCACTTTTTGTAGCACGTCCATTACCGGTACCCACATAGTTATCGCACAGGTAATACATGGACTGAATAATCAGTGAGGTATCCTTCAGCGCCCGAGCGGTTGCTACCGATTGCAGACAAAGCTTCTCGGATTTTTCCTAATCATTTTGAATTTGGAACAAAACAATATCATACACATCCAAGTAAAGCTGCGCCTTTTTGAAATTGACGCCCTTGGATTTAATGGTAGCCAGATACTTCTTTAGTCCCTGCTGTTGGTCGTTCGCCAATTTCATGGCATTGCGGTTCCGGTACTCAGAAATTTCAAGAAATTTGAGTTTGACCTAGTCAAGGTCCACATATTCTGAGTGTTTTGGAAGTTTTACGAATGCCGAAATGAACGAATGCAACATTTCAACATTGTTTCCCTGGCTATCAATAATACGTCTTGCAATGGAGCGCAATGACGCATAGCTCACGTGTTGCTTTCTGGAAAGACGCAAGAATGTTTCTGATTCCCTGGTTTTTTTCTCCGATGAACTAGATGAACTAAAAGAAGATTCCTTCAATTTGCCTTCATTGAGTAGCTTAACCGACGATGTAAATGTGTCTTCAGAAAGTTTCGATTGGCTGAATATGCGGGTGCCCGGTAGAATGACCAGGGCGATGACCAGTAGGGTGCGAAAAGCGATACGAGTAGACATTTGATATGGAATTTCCTTCGCGAAGAATCGTGTTCAGACAAACAAAATAGAAATAATGGGCATTAAAGGGTATTTAATTTCGAAAGCAAATCATCCAAATACGACTTGCTCAGCGGCAGTTCTTTATCATTTACGAGTGCATGAAGCGGCTTTATTTCCTTCAGGTATGAGGTGTTGATGATGTAGCTGCGGTGAATTCTTACGAAAGAGTCGTCGAGCTTCGTAACAAGACTCGACATGGTGTCTCGAACGGTAATTTTGGAGTTATCAATGAGATGAATGTCCAAATAAACGCGGTCACTTTGTATGAATTCAATCTCATTAAATGCAACACGCTTGTAACACCGTTTCGTCTTGATAAAAATGGAATCCCGAATGATCAAATTCTCGTCATCGATGACATTTTTTCGGTCCTTTGAAAAATTTAAACGCGTGATTTCGATAGCAGCTACAAGTTCTCCCGAATTGAAAGGCTTGACAAGAAATGAGTTTGGGGGGACGTGTTCCGCTTGGCTAAGCGTAAGTCGGTCTGTATTAGAAGTCAGAAAAATAAACGGAATATGGATTTTTTCATTGATGAATTGCGCCACATCCACCCCGGTTTTTTTACCGGAAAGCTGAATATCAAGAATGGCAATATCGGGCGTTTCGGTTTCCAGTGAATTCACGGCTTCTGAATAGCTAATACAAGGCTCTAAAACATCATAGCCTTCCTGTACAAGTGAGTCGCAAATATTATCGGCAATTATAATCTCATCTTCAACTATAAGTACCTTGGTTTTTTTCATGGAAACTAATATAGTAATGAGAACATTGTGCACCAAACAGATTGTAAATGAGGTCTTGAAAGTAAACACATTTTACGTTTTTGGTTAGATTCTAAAAGCCAGATAATAGTATTCGTATCAGTTTTGTAAGTGTGTGTATCACTTTTGAGTGTGTTCGAAACATTTCGTCCAATCGGCTCCAATCTTTTCCTGCTCGGGAACACAATTCAAGAGCTCTGGAACATAGATATTGGCCTTTGCAACAAAAATTTGAAGGAGATCAACGGAGCGTATACATTCGCAATGGGTTTAAAAGCGTATACATTCGCAGGGGATTTAAAACTACAGTTCACTACAATTTCAACCAACTACTATTATGACAGAGGGAAGGCTTCTACATTCAATTCGTATTCTTCTTTTGGCATTTTTCTGTGGAAATGGGCTATTTGTTCAGGCGCAGTTTGATGGTCTAATTATCGATCCTGCAACGGGAGCCGGAGCAGCGGTGTTAGATCCAAATGGAGATGGCTTTGTATCAGCAACAACTTCGGGTTTTCTCGGAAATGATCAGCTTCAGGCAAACAACGAATTGCCTTGGCAGACATTAATACCTGCCGGATTGGAGCCGAACTCAGACGTTCAGAACGGACCAAATTGCGGATTTACTGATTTTGTTGAATCCAATATTGGAGGAATCGATCCTGTTTTTCATCTAAGCAATGGAACCAATTGGCTGTTCCGCTTTCGAATGGCAAGCGTCGCTCCCAATTCAAAATCGTATTCTGTTCTAGTTGATATTGACAACTTAATCGGACCAACAGACGACTGTTACATACAAGGTGTCAACCCAGGATTTGAAATGGAGCTCGTGCTGCAAACAGGCTTTGGAGTGAAAGTCTATGATCATCGACTTTCGTGTGGCTCGAATGAAGTGGCATCCTACACAACGGAGCGTATTCAGAAATCAGTTGCAGCATCCAACGTATGCTCGGCAACGAACTATTTCCTTGAGTTTTATGTGGACTGGGCGGACATTACTGCTCAATTTGGAATCGATGAAAACACAGCGATGCGCTACGCAATTGTTGATAATATGGCAGCGCAAAAGTCAACGATTTGTAATCCAAATTCAGCTTCCGATATTGGAGGCGTTGACGATGGTTCTTGTGGAAATCTTGAAAATTGTTTTACTGAAATATTGAACAATCAACCTGGATGTAGCCCAAGTTCAATAACTACATGTACGTATTCGGACTGTCCTGCAATCAATGGAACACCACTTTTGGAAAGCGCCACAACGGTTGATCTTTCCACAACAGAGACAACAGGTACACTCAATGTATACGTGAACGGCGTCCTTTCCGGTTCAACTACCATTACCGGAGCTGGAACATATACAGTCACATTGGGTGCAGCCCTTCAAAGCGGTGAAATTGTCACAGCAACAGCTCAGGCAACTGGTGAAGTAGAATCAGGCACCAATTGTAACAATGTACAAGCCGCCGGAGCAACCTGCACCGATCCCGTTGTGATTACCGATGCAAGTGCAAAAGGTTTTTGTGGAACAGGTGTTGACGGAGCAACGATCCGTATCTATTACTACGGGCCTTCTGGAGTAACAGAAGTGTTTTCCAGTCCAGCGTATACCTGGGATGGTTTGGGAACGTTTTTATGGAAGTGTAACGGAAACAGCACCGGATGTTCTTCAGGAAGTGCACAATGTCTCTGTGATGGAGCTTATGCCATTACACAGCAAGCACCCGGTCAATGTGAATCGCAACCAACCTTTACTTGTGTAGATAGAACTGGAAACACGCCCGGATGTTCTGATGGAAATCCAATTGCAACTTCAGCACCTTCTATCACATCCACGCATACGCCCGGAACATCGAGCGTTGTTGGAACGATGACAGGAGCGGATGACAACATTCCGGGAGTAACCATTTTGGTATATGTGAATGGGTATCAAATCGGAACCACTACCACAGACGCGAACGGGGATTGGAATTTAGCAGCGTACACATTTAATTCGTGCGACACGATCACAGCGGTTGCCATTAACAATGCTGTCATGCAGTGTGTTTCACCAGAATCCAATCAAGTGATTGTTACAAGCGGTGCATCTGACGCTCCGGTCGTAGATCCAGGGTTGTGTGGTCCAACAGCGATCGTAACAGGAACTTCAACAGAAGATGATGGGACCGTTATCGAAGTCTTTGATGATGGGGTATCCGTTGGAACAACAACTGTTTCAGGTGGTAAATGGGAACTTACCGGACTCACCATTGCAGAAGGAAGCATTGTTACCGCAACAGCATTCAATCAAACCAATTGTGAAACGGTAAGTGTAGTATCTGCTGGGGAATCAGTTGGCACACAGAACACAAATAGTGTGACCATTGATCAGGCACAGCTGATTGAGACAGACCTTGTCATTTCAGGTACCGGAACCAATGGCGATGACATTACCCTATACATTGATGGGTGGCCGTTATATGTGGATTTTGCGGAAACTTCAACAGCTACGGCAACAGTTTCAGGAGGCTCCTGGTCCGTAACATTGACCGAAGATGTAATGTATACGGGTGGAACCATTACTGCACAAAGCTCTAACGGGGCAACATGTTTCAGTCTCGATCAGGACCCAACACCTGTCGTATGTCAGGAGCCCGATCTTACTCTGGTTGTGAATCCGGATACAACAACGATTTGTACAGGAACAGCGGTTACCAATGTTGAAGTTGTCAATGCGCAATCCGGAATCGTTTATCTATTGTATGAAAGCGGTAGCCCTTCCGGAACACCGGTACTGGGAACCAATAGCAATATTACTCTTTCCAGCACACCTCTTTCTGCCAATACCACGCTCACTGTCGATGCGATTAAATTCCCATATGATGGTTCGTGTACCATTACATTGACGGATAGTGTTACAGTATTTGTTGTAGCGCCACCGACCATTGCCTATGTGTCCCAGACAGACCCAACAGTGTGTGGTGGAGCCGATGGAACAATTACAATTTCAGGTTTGGCGGCATCTGCTGCGTACACTGTAATTTACGATCTTAATGGATCGCCAACTTCAGGAACCTATACTTCTGACGGTTCAGGGCAACTCGTCATGAGCGGACTTCCTGCAGGATCGTACTCCAATGTTTCAACAGACGGCTCTGGCTGTACTTCCAACAACGTACTTTCAGGTCCGTTTGTATTGACGAATCCAGACAACACTGTTTCGGCAGCATCTGCAAGCCCACAGGTATGTATCAATACGCCAATGACCAGCGTTACGCACACGACTACAGGAGCTACGGGTATCGGAGCACCAGTCAATCTTCCGGCCGGAGTCAGCGCAACATTCAGTGCAAACACAATAACAATCTCCGGCACCCCGACTGTAAGCGGTACGTTCAACTACAGTATCCCATTAACAGGAGGTTGTGGCACAGTTGACGCTACAGGAACAATCAATGTAATCGCAGTGCCAACAACAGCCAATGCCGGAACCGATCAAACGATTACGACGGACAACACAACACTTGCTGGAAATTCGCCTTCAACAGGAGTCGGAAGCTGGACGCAAATCAGTGGTCCCAATACGGCAGCAATAACGGACCCAACAGTAAACAATACGACAATTACCGGACTGGTGTCGGGAACCTATGTTTTCGAGTGGACTATCACAAACAATCCATGTGCAGTTAGTTCAGATCAGGTCACGATTGATGTGACCATAGGGAACAATCCTCCGGTATTGGACAACGAGAATATCGTGATCAATGAAGACAGTTCAGGATCAGGAGATTTGACCGACGTAGGTGATACGGATCCGGACGGAACAGCTTTGGATGCGAACACGACGCCACTTTCAGGACCGAACAACGGATCGATTGTGATCAATACCGACGGAACGTTTACGTATACGCCAGATCCAAACTTCTACGGAAATGACACCGTTGTAGTTGAAATCTGTGACAACGGACTTCCGCTACCAGCCGAGTGTGTAAACGACACGATCTTCATTACAGTCACGCCGGTAAATGATCCGCCATCACAAGGCAATGAAACCTTGACTATCGACGAGGATGATCCAACGACAACAACGATTGATCTTACGGCGAACAACATCGATCCTGATGGAACGAACACCGATCTTACTACGATCGTATCGTCAACAGGTGGTGGGACGGTAACCAACAACGGTGATGGAACACTTGACTACACGCCTGCTCCAAACTTCAACGGTATTGACACCTTAATTTACACGGTATGTGACAACGGACTTCCGCTACCAGCCGAGTGTGTAAATGATACTTTGTTCATCACGGTGAACCCTGTGAACGACGCTCCTGTGGTAGACAATGAATCGCACACGATTCCAGAGAACACGAATGCATCGGGCGACTTGACTGATGCTGGTGATACGGACATTGATGGAAACCTTGTGGTAAACACTACGCCACTCAGCGGACCGAGCAACGGTTCGATCATTATCAACGGAGATGGAACCTACACGTACACACCAATAGGTGGATTTAATGGCAACGATACGATTGTGGTTGAAATTTGTGATGACGGAACACCACTTCCGGCAATTTGTGTGAACGACACGATTTTCGTGACAATTACTTCTTTATGTCCGAATCCAACGGATACAGACGGTGATGGCTTAACAGACTGTGAGGAAACAACAGGAGTGGATGATCCATCTACGCCGATAGTTCCAACAGGAACATCCGATCCAAATAATCCATGTGATCCGTTTGGACCTAATACAGGAGTA
>JAURNA010000349.1 GCA_030830385.1 Crocinitomicaceae bacterium
ATTAAGATTTGGGTAAAGAATCGAAAAAGGATTGTTTTTCCTCCATCCATTTCTCCATCACCGGTTGCATGGCCTTCAGGTGGGCGTTATCTACTTTTGTTGAAACATTTCCATTTCGTATTGGTTGCTTTGAGCAGCGACTTCTTCAAAAGTATCAGCGGTGAATTCCAGTTCAGAGACGCCACTGAGTTGCTTGCAGGTCATTGTTTTCAGACAAAAAGACAGATGAAAAACTAAAGAACGAGAAACCGGGCATTACCAATTACCACTTGCTCCTCCTGAATCCTATGGTAAGATAATTTTGCATCCTTTGTGTACTGCGCAACAACAAACGGAAGAGAACAATGAATCTCGACGTGGTTGACATTTTTCGGTATGCTCAGTGTGTGCATATCCAGGAACAACGGATAAAGTCCCGTTAATGCCAACTCGTACTCCTGGCACTCAGGTTTTTCATACAGGAAATTGTCCTCGTTTACGGTTCGAACTTCTCGTGTCTGCATCCAAAAAAGCAAAGAGTGATA
Source organism: Crocinitomicaceae bacterium (assembly GCA_030830385.1). GTDB lineage: Bacteria > Bacteroidota > Bacteroidia > Flavobacteriales_D > Crocinitomicaceae > UBA4466. The sequence goes on from JAURNA010000349.1 coordinate 525, forward strand.
CCGCTCCTAATCCCATTTAACAACAGAACCGGGAAGTGCAAGTGTGTGATCTGACCCGAAGTGCTTCTCATCCGATGAAATGAAAACCACCGAAAACTGCTTTGAACAATTTCCCTTTTTCGATTTCTCGAATTTTACATCAACCGAGATGCGCTCATACGGCACCAGGTACAAGGTGCTATCTGAAGCTTTGATTTCTCCCATCGTAAGCGTCAGATTGTGACGCATATTACCACGGATGTAGGCAAAGGTTGAATCGGAGAACAAAACGAGTTTGCGCAACGATTTAGCCGTAGAATCGGTCCACTGGTCAACAATGTCCTGGGCTGAAGACCAATTTCCAGCAAACAAAACGATCGAAAGGAATAGTGCTTTCATTTTGCTGGCAAGATAATGATAATGAAGGGATTGTGCAATGATGAATCACTCTGGGAAGGGGAGATTGGCGAACTCGTATCGGTGGTTGATAGCAGGAGTCTTTTCCTATTGGTATCTGCTGGTATTTTTTAACCTCAGAATCGATAACAATCAGCTCGCTACCGCCCATACCTGTTGGCTCAGGACGATCAATGGGAATCTCAAAATATCGACTCAGACTTCCTCGAACATTAATGGCATGCATTTCGGTAAACCGCTCACTGTCATTTCACTTCCGCGCGTGTCTCCTGAGCAGCGGATTCAAACTTCCAATTCGTCAGTACGGAGTCCTTGACATTCGAACACCGAATTGATCACAAATAACTCCTAACCGCAACACACGTTGATTCATAAGTGCACAATCGACTCCGTTTATGACCCATGTTTCATCAACGTAGTTCGGTGGCTCATTTTCAAAGGATACGTTGAAGAAAAGGAAGTTTTTTGAACCCCTCGGTTTTTTTCAAATTCCCAGGTCCTTCGTTCGTAAACACTCAGTACAGTGGGAACGGCATTTTCTTCCAAAAGCGAACTTCCGTAGTTGTAAAAATCGAGTTCGGAAACCGGAACATCGCCTCCCGGAACCAGAACGATCAAATCAACGTCGTGCTCCTTTGCGACGATCTGTAATTCGCCGACTTGCTTCTTGAGGTCATCAATCGGTTTGATGGCGACGGCTCCAAAATTTCCCCGTTTTGTGTGATGTTGTATTGCATCCGGAGCTGAATAAAACTTAACCCCAAGAATTCCAAGGATCAATGCACCTCCTGCAAATTGAATCCATTTTGCCTGTGGGAATCGTATATCGGACCAATGAATGGCAAGTCCAAGAAGGAGTCGTAGTGCCAGAAACATGCGATTTGATCCCAAAAACAACGTGCCAATGTCGTCGTGGGTTTTGTTGATGCCGAGAAACAGAACGATGAACACGATTCCGCTCAAAAGAGCAATTCCCTCTTTTCGGTCTTTTCGCAGAGCCACTGTACCAAGTCCAATCAGCAACAGCAGAATCATCCAATGCCACCCCCAGATTACAGGCGACAGGTATCGAAAGAATTGATCCAGGCTTCCAAGTCCAGTCGCCAGATGTTCCCACGAGAATTCCAGCTCCCACATGGGACGAACGAGATATTCCGGGTTGTCATCGTAGAACTTACGTGCAAAATACTGCACAAGGATTGCCGGAATAATGGAAGCCAATGACAGGAGATAGAATCGAAGATTCTTCAGATTGTTCAGTCCAACATAAATCAATACAGGCAAGGCAAAAACCAGTGCATTCGGATTGAAAATATACGCCAGGGAAGTTCCAAGCCCGAGCAGAACAAATGATCGGTTCTTATTCGGTTCCAATATTGGCCAAATGAGTAAGGAGCAGAAGAAAATCCCACTCACAAATCCGCGCGTGGAGGTAGTGAGCATATCAAATTCCATGGACATTGTCAGCAAGATGATTAGAAAGGCATATGCTCCGGTAATATACCCTCTGCGAAACAGCACAATCGAGAAAAGAACGTATGGAAACATTGCCAGGATTGTCGTGCAAATGGGCAAGGCAATGTGAAACGAAATTCCTGACCAAATCAACGGTACGGCTACCAGCGATTCCAACATGAAATTGTAGTTCTGTCCATAGAAATAGGGCTCGTGGAACACACCATTGGCATAATCGTTTGCTGCCTGCTAAAAGATGAGGTCGTCGTTGCCGGTGTATTCAAAACCAAATAAAAAGAGGGCGAACAAGCGTGAAATGACCAACAATGCCAGTAGCGTAAAGAATACCCAAATTTCCTTGCTCCTGTTAATTTTCATTTGATACCCTTGTATACAGGCAAGTCCTCAATCAAAAACAGAAGTGAAGATATCCATTTCATCACAGACTTTTCACGTGCGCAGGTATACTTCCGTGCTATACGTGTAGCATATCTCCGCATCCAACATCCAAGATATCCGCTGTGTGGTATACGATAAGTGATTTTGCGTGTGGTCAGCTCCCCTGCGAATGGTTGTTGAATAATGACAAACTTCCCTGAAATCCGATTGTGGGCAGTACATGCTGCCACGTTCGAATCGGAATCGTCACATTTCTCGACCGTAATCTGGGCACAGTTCTCAAAACCCACTCTGTTCACATCCGTTTTCTATCGGATATATTTCAATGCGCAGTTACGAACATTTATCAACCGTTTTTCGTGAATAAGTTCTTCCGAAACACCTGATAAATCAAGCAGTTGTTACGTATATTTATACCTCTCCAAAAAATCTTTTTTGATGGCAGAAAATGAGTATACAGAGGACAATATACGGTCCCTCGATTGGAAAGAACATATTCGCCTTCGGCCCGGTATGTATATCGGTAAGCTGGGCGATGGTTCTGCAGCGGATGATGGAATTTATATTCTGGTGAAAGAGGTGGTTGATAATTGCATCGACGAGTTTGTGATGGGCAACGGTAAACGCATCGAAATCAGGATCAAAGACGGTAAGGTGTCTATTCGCGACTACGGGCGTGGAATTCCGCTCGGAAAGGTGATCGACTGTGTTTCGCAGATCAACACCGGTGGAAAGTACGACTCCAAAGCATTCAAGAAGTCTGTCGGATTGAACGGTGTAGGTACAAAGGCCGTGAACGCGCTCTCGACTCATTTCATGGTATATTCGGTCCGGGATGGAGAAAAGAAAGAAGCAACATTCGAGCGGGGCGAACAGGTCGAAGACAAAAAAGTGCAGAAAACGGATGAACGAAACGGAACCTATGTGGAATTTGTTCCGGACGACACTGTTTTCAAAAAATACAAGTACAAGACGGCCTATCTCGAGAAAATGATCTGGAACTATTGTTACCTGAATCGAGGGTTAACAATTGTGTACAACGGCGAGCGTTTCAAGTCCGATAATGGGCTGAAAGATTTGCTGGAAGACAACATGGATGGAGACCCATTGTACCCGATCATTCACCTCGAAGGAGAGGACATTGAAGTGGCGTTCACTCACGGAAAAACATACGGGGAGGACTACTATTCTTTCGTAAACGGCCAGCATACAATACAAGGAGGTACGCATCAGAGTGCATTCCGCGAGTCCGTTGCAAAGGTGATCAAGGAATTTTACGGCAAGAATTACGAAGCATCCGATATTCGACAGTCCATCGTGGCAGCGATTTCTGTGAAAGTGATGGAGCCTATATTCGAGTCGCAGACCAAAACGAAGCTGGGATCACAAGAAATAGAGCCCGGAGGGAAGTCGATGCGTGCATTCGTGAATGACTTCCTGAAAGAAAAACTCGACAATTTCCTCCATAGAAACCCAGAGGTTGTTGACATCCTCGAAAAGAAGATCAAACAGTCTGAAAAGGAGCGCAAAGAACTTTCCGGAATTCGAAAGTTGGCACGTGAGCGTGCGAAAAAAGCAAGTTTGCACAACAAAAAACTGCGCGATTGCCGGGTACACTACACAGATGTCCAAAACGACATGCATGAACAAACAACCCTGTTCATTACGGAGGGAGACTCAGCGAGTGGATCCATTACGAAATCGCGAAACGTGAGTACCCAGGCAGTGTTTTCGCTGCGGGGTAAACCACTCAACAGCTACGGCCTCACCAAGAAAGTTGTCTACGAAAACGAGGAGTTTAATCTGATTCAGGCTGCACTCAACATTGAAGACGACATGGACAATTTGCGCTACAACCGAATTGTAATCGCAACCGATGCCGATGTTGATGGTATGCACATTCGCATGCTACTCCTTACGTTCTTCCTTCAGTTTTTCCCCGATTTGGTAAAGCGAAACCACGTGTACATTTTGCAAACACCACTTTTCCGTGTGAGAAATAAGAAAAAGACAATTTATTGCTATTCGGATATTGAGCGCAGAAATGCGATCAGCGAACTTGGAAAAAATCCCGAAATCACGCGATTCAAAGGATTGGGAGAGATTTCGCCAGACGAATTCAAAAATTTCATCGGTGAAGATATGCGGCTGGAGCCCGTAATGTTATCAAAAGAAGCGTCTATCGATTCCATTTTGTCCTATTTCATGGGGAAAAACACCCTGCAACGGCAGGAGTTTATCATCGACAACCTTCGCGTAGAAGGAGAGATTCAGGAGGAAGAGCCGACAACAGACGAAGAAACCAAAGAAGAACTGGAAAAAGCATCCTAAATGGCGGACGAAGAAAACGAAGAGCTTCACGGACAAGAGCATGAAGAGGCAAACGAAGGCGATGAACTCGATGAGAACATCGTACCCGTCGGCGGACTCTATGAAAGTTGGTTCCTGGATTATGCATCCTATGTAATTCTCGAAAGAGCCGTTCCTTCGTTGTACGACGGATTGAAACCGGTACAGCGGCGTATTCTGCATTCCATGAAAGAAATGGATGATGGACGCTACAACAAAGTGGCGAACATCATCGGAAACACCATGAAGTATCACCCCCACGGGGATGCTTCGATCGGGGATGCACTTGTTCAGATTGGTCAGAAAGATTTAATGATCGATTGCCAGGGAAACTGGGGGAACACACTTACCGGAGATGGCGCCGCGGCTCCCCGATACATCGAGGCCCGACTATCCAAGTTTGCACTGCATGTTGCCTTCAATGCAAAAACAACCAACTGGCTAAGTAGCTACGACGGCCGAAACAAGGAACCGGAGCAACTTCCGCTGAAATTTCCGTTGTTACTGGCTCAGGGAGCAGAGGGAATTGCCGTGGGAATGGCGTGCAAGATCATGCCGCACAACTTCCTCGAATTGATTGAACAATCCATCAATCATCTGCGAGGGAAAAAAGTAACCATCTACCCAGACTTCCCAAATGGCGGAATGATTGACGTTTCGAACTATAACGATGGGCTCCGGGGCGGAAAAATTCGCGTTCGTGCAAAGATTCAAAAGGAAGACACAAAGACACTCAAGATAACGGAGGTTCCATACGGAACAACCACATCAATGATCGATTCGATCCTGAAAGCCAACGACAAAGGCAAAATCAAGATCAAAAAGATTGAAGACAACACGGCGGAATTCGCTGAAATTAAGATTCACCTTGCCTCCGGAGTTTCACCGGATAAAACAATAGATGCCCTGTATGCATTCACGGATTGCGAAGTCTCAATCTCACCAAACACTTCAATCATCGATGGAGATAAACCCCGTTTTATTGGGGTCAGTGAGATTCTGAGAACCAACACGGACAATACCGTCCAGTTGCTCAAACGCGAGTTGGAAATTCGCATGGATGAGTTGCAACGTCAATGGCACTTCTCCAGCCTGGAAAAAATCTTCATCAACGAGGAAATGTACATCGACTTCAAAAATTACGAAGATCGTGAAAGCCTGTATACGTATTTGTACAAGGCGTTTAAGCCTCACCAGAAAAAGTTGATTCGTGAGATTACGGATGAAGACTTGCACAAGCTCACGCAGATCCCCATGATTCGTATCACACGTTTCGACGCTTCCAAAGCCGATGAGAATATTGCGAAAATCGAAGCTGAGATGAAGGAGGTAAAAAACAACCTTGAGAACCTCATTGATTACGCCATTGACTATTTCAAAGATTTGAAAAAGCACTTTGGAGAAGGGAAAGAGCGCAAATCAGAAATCCGAACATTCGATTCGATCAACGCCACCAAGGTGATCATCGCGAACCGCAAGTTCTACGTGGATTACAACGAAGGATTCATCGGCTATGGCCTCCGCAAGGCAGAGTACATTAATGATTGTTCCGAAATTGACGATATCATCGTGTTCTTCACAACGGGTAAAATGATGGTCACCAAGGTCACAGATAAAAAGTTCGTCGGAAAGGGGATCATGTACGCAAATGTCTGGAAGAAAGGCGATAAGCGTACGGTTTATCACATGATTTACCAGGACGGGAAAGGAGGTCCGACTATGATGAAGCGATTCAACGTTCATTCCATTACGCGTGACACTGAATACGATCTTACGAAGGGAACCAAGGGCTCAAAAGTTCTGTATTTCAACGTGCATCCAAACGGAGAACGCGAGGTCGTCACCGTAGTGTTGCGCGCTCGTCCACACCTAAAACGCCTGAAATGGGATGTAGATATTGGAGATCAGCTAATCAAAGGACGAGGGGCCGCCGGTAACCGAGTTACGAAGGAAATCGTTTCGAAGATCGTACAGAAGGAAGTAGGTGGATCTACACTGGCTGCCAGAAAAATCTGGTTCGACGATGTTGTGGGTCGACTTAACGACGACAACCGGGGGAAATTCCTCGGTGAATTCAAAGGGGATGACAAGATTCTCACCCTGTACAAAACCGGACATTATCGCTTGTCCAATTTCGACCTTTCAACCCATTTTGACGACGACATGATCCACATCGAAAAGTGGAATCCGGATCACGCCATCTCTACGGTATACTATGATCCGGAAAAAGAGCTGCACTATGGAAAACGCTTTTTGTGTGAAGTTACGTCCGATAAGAAAATTCTGTTCATTTCAGAGGTACAGGGAGCATACATGGATGCCGTATCCACGGCTTACAAACCTCGTTTCCGGGTGGTTTACAATAAATTACTGAAGGAAACG
>JAURNA010000350.1 GCA_030830385.1 Crocinitomicaceae bacterium
AGGTTACGTCCATCAAAGATCACCGGATTGTTGAGCAGATTCTTCACTCGTTTGAAATCCGGGTTTCGGAACATGCTCCATTCCGTTGCGATCAAGAGTGCATCACATCCTTCGAGCGCTTCGTGCATGCTGTTTGCATACGATATTTTATCCCCTATCAGACCCTGTACATTTTCCATTGCCTCAGGATCGAACGCAACGATTTCTGCACCTTCATCTACCAGTTTTCGAATCATGTACAAGGCCGCGGCTTCGCGAATATCGTCTGTATCCGGTTTGAATGCCAATCCCCACAAAGCAAACTTCATTCCGCTTACGTCACCGTAGTGCGCAAGTACTTTGTCAATGAGTTTCAGCTTCTGTCTGTCATTTACATCCAAAACACTTTTTATAATCCGGAAGTCGTAGTTGGATTCGTTTCCACTTCGTACGAGTGCCTGAACATCTTTCGGGAAACAACTTCCTCCGAATCCAATCCCGGGATAAAGGAATTTTGATCCAATTCGAGAATCTGAACCAACGCCCAGTCTCACTTTGTCAACATCTGCCCCTACCAATTCACAGAAGTTCGCAATCTCATTCATGAAGGTAATCTTGGTTGCGAGAAAGGAGTTTGCAGCGTACTTGGTCAGTTCAGCTGACTTTGGGTCCATGACAATCATGGGTTTTCCGTCGGTGATGAATGACGCGTACAATTCTCTCATGATGCGTATCGCACGTTCATCGTCTGTACCTATCACTACGCGATCCGGGCTCAAAAAGTCATCCACAGCAAACCCTTCCCGCAAAAATTCGGGATTCGAAACCACTGCAAAATCGACCGTAGCTGTTTCGCTTATTTTCGCTATCACCTTCTCGACCGTTCCTACCGGTACGGTGGATTTATCGACCACTACTTTGTAGTCCTTCATCATTCCTCCAAGTTGGCCCGCAACGTCCAGAATGTAACTAAGATCTGCCGATCCATCCTCTCCGGGAGGAGTTGGAAGTGCAAGGAATATGATTTCTGCAAATGTCACTGCAGATGCTAAGTCCGTAGTGAAGGAAATTCGTCCGGCTTTGATGTTTCGGTGAAACAAGACGTCGAGATGAGGTTCATAAATGGGTATCTCTCCTCCTTTCATTCGTTCTACCTTGTCTGCGTCAATGTCCACGCAAATTACCTCATTACCAGACTCCGCGAAGCACGTTCCGGTTACCAATCCCACATATCCCGTACCTACGACGGCTATTTTCTTCATGTTCGCTTATCGTTTCAAGTATTCTGCAACGCTCTCACAGATGTAATCAAGCTGCTCCTGTTCCATTTCCGTATGCATCGGCAAGCTGATCACTCTTTTGGTCAACCATTCGGTAACGGGCAATTCCCTGGACGCGCTTCCAAAATGCGCAAACATTTTCTGCTTGTGCCCTGGTACGGGGTAGTAAATCATCGATGGAACTTCTTTCTCTGCCAGGTATGCATTCAATCCGTCTCTGTCTACTCCATCCAACGTCAATGTGTACTGGTGGAATACGTGACGAGAATGCGATCCGCGAACGGGTGTTTTCACCTGATCGAAGTCTGCGAAGAAGCGATCGTAATGATCTGCCACCGTTCTTCGGGCATTGATGTATTCGTCTAATTTTCTGAGTTTAATTCTCAGTACGGCCGCCTGCAAGCTGTCCAGTCTGGAGTTGCATCCCACAACGTCGTGATAATAGCGTTTACTCTGACCGTGGTTTACAATCATTCGCATTTGCACTGCGAGTTCATCGTCGTTTGTGAAGATCGCTCCACCGTCTCCATAGCATCCCAAATTCTTCGATGGGAAGAATGATGTACACCCAATGTCTCCGAGTGTTCCCGCTTTTCGATCCTTTCCGTCTGCGCAGTGATAATCGCTGCCGATTGCCTGCGCATTGTCTTCGATCACCCTGAGGTTATGGCGATCGGCGATGTCCATAATGGCATCCATATTCGCCATCTGACCATACAAGTGAACGGGAACGATCACTTTTGTTTTCGGAGTAATCACTTCCTCTATTTTCGCCGGATCGATGCAAAAAGTATCCGGATCGATATCTACGAAAACGGGCTTCAATCCGAGCAGTGCCATGACTTCTGTGGTCGCAATAAACGTAAACGACGGAGTAATTACCTCATCTCCTGGCTCCAATCCAAAAGACATCAGGGCTATCTGAAGGGCGTCCGTACCGTTGGCACATGGAATTACGTGTTTTACTCCAAGGTACTCCTCCATCTCAGCTTGAAATGATTTAACTTCCGGACCGTTGATGAACTGTGCACTTTCCATGATGTTCATCAGTGCCGCATCGACGTCGTGTTTAATTTTCTGATACTGAGTTATCAGATCTACCATCTGTATTTTCTTCATCCCAACGGATTTTTTTATAGCACTAAGATAATACTTATTCCATCATTTTACTGGCAAAATATCCGAATTTCAAGCTTCTTCAACTGATTATTTTGCTGTGCACAATAACGGAGAAAATCTTGAGTTATTCTCATAGAAATCCCCAAAACGTTGAGCGATTCATCCACAGGATGCTTACCTTCGTTCTGGTTTCAACCGGGAATCGTTATTTATGAAAGGAATTACCGTTACGTTAGCCCTCTTTTTTCTCGTTCTTGTCCCATTGAATTCGAATGCGCAACGAATCGTTTCCGATTCAGTAGTTGGGGCGGTTTGGTTTGGAGTTCAATACGGTGCAAATTTCAGTGAAGGAGACCTGAAAGATCGATTTGGATTTTTGAACCACATTGGAATTTTCGCCGGATACAAAACACACAGAAATTGGGTTTACGGATTGGACGCGAATTTCATCTTCGGATCGGATTCAAGCGTAAAGATCACGGGGATTTTTGATAATCTTCGCGATTCCAAGGGAAACATTTCGGATGTAAACGGTGATGTTGCTGTTGTCCGATCAATGCCCCGAGGGCTTCATGTGAATGGTGAAATTGGAAAAGTGTTTCCTGTGCTTTCACCCAATCCAAATTCAGGAATTTACGTTCGCGCGGGCGTGGGCTGGCTCATCCATAAGATCCGCATTGAAACGCAGGATCATGTGGTTCCGCAACTCGAGCTTGATTACCGCAAAGGCTACGATCGCCTAACGAGCGGGTTGAATACATCACAATTTCTCGGATATGCCTTCATGGCCGATCAAGGAGCCGTGAACTTTTACGCAGGATTTTACGCACAACAGGGTTTCACGTACAACCGAAGAACCCTCTTCTTTGATCAACCAGAAGCAGAAGTATCAACCGATACCCGAGTGGATATACAATATGGTCTCCGAGTGGGCTGGATGATTCCGATCTACAAACGCAAACCCCAAGAATTCTATTTCAATTGATGCGATTCCTCTACACGTCCGGAATCTATCTGTATGGAGCAACCATTACCCTTGCCTCTGTTTTTAATTCAAAGGCAAAACGTTGGAAAAAAGGTCGGAAAAACTGGAAAAATCAACTTCCGAACACCCAACAACGGGAAGTAATCTGGTTCCACTGTGCTTCGCTTGGGGAATTCGATCAGGGACTTCCATTGATGGAGTTGTTCAAAAAGAAAGATCCGGACTTGTTTCTGCTGGTCACGTTTTTTTCCCCTTCCGGATTTGAGCATTATCACAAACGGAATCATTGTGCTGACCACGTTTGCTACCTTCCACTGGACACTCCTTCCAATGCCCTTACCTTCATACGTCATTTCAATCCGAAGATCGCTTTGTTTGTCAAGTATGAGTTTTGGGGGAATCTAATCCTGGAAGCAAAGCAAGGGGGCGCAAGGGTTGTAAACGTGAGCGGACTGTTCCGTCCGAATCAACCGTTTTTCAAATGGCACGGAGGATTCTTCCGGAAAATTCTCCGACAATTCGATTGGTTTTTTGTGCAAAATGAATGTTCCGGGAAGCTGTTGACTGGTCTTGGCCTTCAAAATGTGCAGATTACCGGAGATACGCGTTTTGATCGTGTTTTGCAGCACAAGGAAAGCGTCGCTGCGAATGAGATAATCGAAGCATTCAAAGATCAGGACGAACTGATCATTATCGGGAGTTCCTGGCCTCAGGACGAAGAAATTCTTATCCCCTGGATCAATGAGACCGAAAAGAAAATCCTGATCGCACCGCACAATGTGGATGATGCACACATTCAGGGAATCGTTAAAAAAGTCACCCGACCTTTGGTACGCTACACACAGTGTTCAACCGGGATGAATGCCGAAGTTCTCATCCTGGACACAATCGGGCATTTGGCAAGTGCGTATCGCTACGGTACGATTGCTTACGTTGGTGGCGGATTTTCCGGAAGCCTGCACAACATTCTTGAGCCAGCTGTTTTCGGTCTTCCTGTAATTTTCGGACCGAAACATACCCGTTTTCCGGAAGCCGGGGCGTTTATTCAATCCGGATTTGGGTTCAGTGTTTCGACTACTGAGGAGTTGAGGCAATCTATGGAGTGCATCGAAGAGGACTATGCTGAGATTAGTCAAAAAGAATCCGAATTCGTTGAGCAAAACGCGGGAGCTTCTCAGCGCATTTTTGATCAACTCACTTCCAGCTGAGAATTTGAAGTTCATGGGATTGCCGACGTGCATACCTCAATTGTACATCACGTATTAATTTTTCCATCGTTGGCCATTTTGGACTTCTGTTGAGGGTAAGCGCAATCACCTGTCTCGCCGGATGCTCACCTACCCCGGAATGAATTCTTGCGTATCCATCAAGTCCTTTCTCACGCGCAAAATCAGGAACAAGTGTATATCCGCCGTGCATGCGAACCATTTTGTGAAGCAAGTGCAGATTCCCCCCCTCGTAACTCCAGGATTCTTCGTCGGACGTCAGGTTGCAAAAGTGTACCATTTGCGTGCGCAGACAATTTCCCTGCGTTAAAAGCCATGGATGCATCTTTTCAAGGTCTTTACTGCTGATTTCTGCTGCTTTTTCTTCTCCTGTGTACGCATAGATCTCCTCATCAAACAGCACGGTTGAACACAACTTCGGATTTGCCACAGGGCCTGCCAAAATTCCCAAATCGACTTCCCTCCTGTCCATGGCTTGCAACACCTCCTCCGTCTTTAGCTCCCGAATACTCAGGGAAACTTCCGGAAGTAACCTTTGCCATTCATCAAATACGTCCGGCACGAGATATCCCGCAATCGTTGGAATTACACCCACACGAATGTTCTCTTTGAACATCCCGGACTTCTTGTGAACCAACACTTTAATCTGTTCGTATTCATTGAGTACTTCCCGGATCACCGGAACCATTTTTTCACCAAAAGGAGTCAATTCCAATGGAGAAGAAGATCGGTCAAAAATGGGCGCTCCCAGCAAGGATTCAGCCTTCTTCAGCTGCATTGAAAGCGTTGGCTGGGTGACGAAGCAACGCTCGCTTGCCCGTTGAAATTGCCGCTCCTCACTCAAGGCCAGGATGTATTCCATTTGCTGGATGGAAATCATATAGAAAAAATTTATGTGAA
>JAURNA010000049.1 GCA_030830385.1 Crocinitomicaceae bacterium
ATCATCTGCGATTTTTTGCACATGGATGTTTTCGTAGGATTCTGCCGGCTCCATTTTCCGGAGTTCCTTCATATTGATTTGCTGCGCTGTACCGTACAGATTCAATACAAACCCAAATCCAAGAAAGAGAATGAGCTGTCTCATGGTAAAACGGTTATCTGCGTGCTCATAGCGTGTCCGTTTTGATCGACTCTTATCATGTAATTCGCAGGTTGGTTTTACTTCGGAAGAATGACATTTCACTGACTGCTCCTTCCGGGAAGGGGGAAACGGAGGCATTCTGATCGTCAAAGGTTATTGTCCATTGCGGATCGATGTTGTGGAACCAGGTTTCCCATCGAAGTGTGGTATCGGTGCCAACGTCGTTGAAGATTTCCATGTACCAATGTGCTGGACTCTGATGGGTCGTTTTCTCCAAAGTCACTTCGAAAATGTCGAAATGAAGTGCCTGCGCATGAACCAAATGAAAGATTAGCGCAAATACCGTGATGCCCATCCACCCCATATAGCCAAAAGTAAGCGATAATGTCCAAAGTACACCGGCAATTATGCACCGAGGCTTGGAGCCCCAACTTAGGCCTCCGCCATGTAGCTTTCTACACTCGGGCACGTGCAGATAAGGTTTCGATCCCCGAATGCATTGTCAACACGACGTACGGTAACCCAATATTTCCACTCTTTCAGGTAACCAACCGGATAGGCTGCTTCCTTAGGACTGTATGGCTTGTCCCAATTCCTGTTGATGATGCAGTCTGCGGTGTGCGGTGCATTCTTCAACAGGTTGTTTTCTTTGTCAGCGTGACCGTTTTCAATCTCAGCGATTTCCTTTCGGATGGAAATCATGGCTTCGATGAATCGATCGAGTTCCTCTTTATCCTCACTTTCGGTAGGCTCAATCATAAGGGTTCCTGCAACGGGAAATGATACCGTTGGAGCGTGGAAACCGTAATCAATCAGGCGTTTCGCGATGTCGGCAACTTCCACGTCGGCTGTTCGCTTGAAGTTTCGACAGTCAACGATCATCTCATGTGCAACCGTATCGTTTTTTCCTTTGTACAGAATGTCATAATGATCTTTTAACGATGCTGCGATATAGTTTGCGTTGAGAATAGCCATTTCCGTGGATGCCTTCAATCCTTCCGCACCCAGCATTTTGATGTATCCGTAGGAGATGAGAAGGATTAGAGCACTTCCGTAAGGGGCGGATGATACGGCTTTGATCGCGTTGCTTCCACCCGCTTCCATCAGGGGAGATCCGGGTAAGAACGGAGCAAGGTGAGCCGCTACTCCGATGGGTCCCATTCCGGGACCTCCACCACCATGAGGAATGGCAAATGTCTTGTGCAGGTTTAAATGACAGACATCGGCTCCGATGTTTCCGGGATTTGTAAGTCCCACCTGAGCATTCATATTGGCTCCATCCATGTATACCTGTCCGCCAAATTCATGAATAATCGAAGTGATTTCGCGAATTCCCTCCTCGTAAACACCGTGGGTAGATGGATACGTTACCATCAATCCGCCCAGGCTATCTTTTAATTCTTCTGCTTTCTCACGCAGTTGTTCAAGATCAATGTTTCCGATTTCATCACATCCGGTAACTACCACGTCAAAGCCCGCCATAACGGCAGAAGCAGGATTGGTTCCGTGTGCAGATGAAGGAATGATCATTTTGTTTCTTCCAAAATCACCCCGTGATTCGTGATACGCCTTGATGACCATCAGTCCGGTGTATTCACCTTGTGCTCCTGAATTCGGTTGTAGAGACATTGCAGCGAATCCGGTACACTCACACAAGTCTTTTTCCAATTCGCGGAACATTTCATAGTATCCTTTCGCTTGCTCAACGGGTGCAAATGGATGCATGTTGGCAAAATTGGGATGCGTAATCGGAATGAGTTCTGATGCTGCATTGAGCTTCATGGTACAGGAGCCCAGTGGAATCATGCTGTGAACGAGAGAAAGGTCTTTGTTTTCCAATCGTTTCAGATAGCGCATCATTTTTGATTCGGAATGGAAGCTGTGGAAGGTTTCGTGCGTTAGAATATCGTCCGTTCGCAGCAATTGCTGATCAAGGGTTACTCCCCTGTCACCCGCAACGTTTGCCGATGAACCGGTAACTTTAGCGAAGATGGAAAGAATCGTTGTTACGTCTTCTTCTGTATGCGGTTCACCAAAGCTGATGGTCAATTCACGTTCACCCACATAGTTGAAATTCAATCCATGGCTCTCAGCGATTGATTTTACCCTTGCTGAGTCAATGTTTCGTACCCAAATTGTATCGAAAAAGGAATCGGAGCCTGTTTCAATGCCCATTTCGCGTAGTCCTTCCGCTGCTCGGGAAGCCAACTTGTGCACGCCAGTTGCGATGTCTTTCAGCCCTTCAGGTCCGTGATAAACAGCGTACATACTCGCCATGACTGCGAGAAGGGCCTGTGCTGTACAGATGTTGGATGTTGCCCGATCTCTTTTGATATGCTGTTCGCGTGTCTGCAATGCCATGCGTAGCGCCGGGTTTCCGTCTTCATCTTTCGAAACACCGATGATCCGGCCGGGCATCAGTCGCTTATAACTTTCTTTCGCTGCGAAAAATGCTGCGTGAGGACCTCCGTATCCCATTGGAACACCAAATCGTTGTGATGAACCAAAAACAACATCGGCTCCGAGTGACCCCGGAGAAGTAAGCAATACGAGCGCAAGAATATCAGCTGCGACAGCTACACGAACTCCGCTTTCGTTCATTTTCTCAATAAAACTTCCGATTTCATTGACAACTCCGTATTTGTCCGGATACTGAATCATGGCTCCAAAGAAAGAAGCATCTGGTTCGAACGAATCGGGATTTCCAACAACGAGGTCTATTCCGAGGTTTTCGGCACGACCGGTAACCACCTCAATTGTTTGTGCGAATACGCGTTCTGAAATGAAGAATTTATTCACGCCTTCTTTTGCCTGCGCCCGGGAACGTCCGTTGAAGAACATAATCATGGCTTCGGCAGCTGCCGTACCTTCGTCAAGGAGAGATGCATTGGCGATCTCCATTCCGGTCAAATCGAGCACCATTGTCTGGAAGTTCAATAACGCTTCGAGGCGTCCCTGAGAAATTTCTGCCTGATAAGGTGTGTAGGCCGTATACCAACCCGGATTTTCAAGTACATTTCGCATGATCACGGAAGGCACGATTGTTTCGTTGTACCCCATTCCAATAAATGACGTATACAATGTGTTTTTCTGTGCAAGTTCATTTACGTGCGTGAGGTACTCCTGTTCCGACATAGCGCCTGAAATAGCCAGGTTACGATCCAGGCGAATGTGTGCTGGAATGGTCTTTTCTACCAGCTCATCAACGGTAGAAACTCCCACGGTAGCCAACATCTCATTTTTTTCCTTCGAATCTGGCCCAATGTGTCGTCGCGAAAAGTTGTTCATCTTGTCTTAAAAATTGATAGTGCAAATATACGCAACTTCCAATTTTCAATAACAATTTTCGAACTCGCTTTCCATGGTTTTATTACCTGTATTTGCAGGGCAAATGGATGCAGGTTTTGCAAGGCTGTGCAAATCTTAACACAAGAGAGGTGAAAAGTTAAGGAAGCTTCCTTCGTTTCTTTGGTTGAAACCACCAGCCTGATGCATTAGTAAGAAGAAATGAAGTTGATTTTTCAACGGTCAAAGCCATAGCGTGGCTGCAAAGGGGGGAACAATTGTTGTGTGCATATTTGCTTCGAGTGCTTACGTTTCAGACTGAATGGCGAGAAATGATCGTTGGTCCGGATGCATCGAAGAGCTTCGTTTTCAGGTATTAACGGACAGAATAATTATTGCTTCTTGCGTCGTTTGTACCAGGGTCGGTGTTTGTACCCTTTGTTGAAATCTCGCTTGAATTTTCGGTTTCCGTTGTTGATGTATTTGCGCTTGGAGAATTCTTCGCGTGAATTGTGGTAAGGCAGGCCAAGTCCCACGTAGAGTTCGTTGGACATACCTCTTACGTCCGAAAGCCCCGTTACATTGTAGTTAAATGCATAGCCTGCACGGACCAATTCAGTAATGAGCGCGTCAAATCCTGCGATGATGGAATTTTCAGATCGATACCCCAGAACCAAACTCCAACGCCCGTTAAAGGTGTTGCGGAGCAAAAGATCTCCTTGAATGGGAGCGTTTGGCGTGGTTTTAACCTGAATCATCGGGGTGAGGCGATACCGCTCGGACATGTTCAGATAAAAACCTGTGGAAAGGTAATAATGCCATTTTCTGGGGGTGAATACACTACCCGCCGGGGTCATGGTGTTTTGAAACAACTGAGGAATGCTCGTTCCGATGTAAAATTTTCGTGCGTGATAGTGCATGCCGAATCCTGCATTGAACATATATCTCGACAGGCGGGAAGAAAACGTCGGATCATTGGGATCTGTGGTTTGTGTAATTCCCAGATCCTGAACACGCTGATCAAGTCCTGCACTTACACCAAAGATAAGCGCGTTGTTCTGATCGAAAAATAAGCGGTATGCATATTGACCCGACACTTGCGTGTTGTGGCTGACACCAATCAAATCGTAGGAAATATTCAAACCTGTCGCCATGTCGTGGTACAGTTCGTACTGTGCGTTGATCGCTCCATTTGTGGGAGCGCCTTCAAACCCAAACCACTGATTGCGGAATATCATATCTACCATGATCTCAGCATCAATTGCAATAGCCGCTGGATTCAAGACACCCTGGGAGAAATTGAATTGAGAATAGCGGGCTGTATTCTGAGCCTGAACTCCGATGGAGAAAACAGTCAATACGAAGGCTATGGAAATTCCCTTTTTCATCGCTTCAGAGTAATGTATCCGGTGAGTATTATTTCGCCTGCTACTGCCTTGTAGAAGTACGTCCCTTCGGGCAACTGGCCGTTACCCAGACAAAGCGGTCCGCGACATGTGCCGTCCCAGTCGTTTTGATAATTGGAAGATTCAAAGACAACATCACCCCATCGGTTCCAGGCTGTAAACGCCAATGGGTACTCACCGAGACCGGGGATCACGAATTGATCGTTGTAACCATCGTGATTTGGTGAGAATCCATTCGGAATGTTCAGATTTATTACGATAAAAAGTACATTTTCCATCCAAATGCATCCGTCTTCGTTAACAGCAGTCATCGTTACCAACTGAGTCGAATCGCCATAGAAATAAAATCCCTGTCCGGTTGGATGGCTCACGGATTCTGCAGGATACCAACTGTAGGAGTCAAAACCGGAGGGTCCGATAACATACGGACGTTCTCCCGGACGAATAAAAATGGTATCGGGTAAATAATCTTCTGCCTCAATACCGCTGGGGTCAATGGTATGCGACAAGGTCGTTGAGCAACCCCCGAAGTCAATCGCAACGGTATATACAGTTGGAGCATCCGGATCAACAACAATGGTACTCGTTGTTTCACCTGTGGACCATTGATACGTTGAGCCTCCTGATGCCACTAGTGTGGTACTTCCCCCATTACAAATTCCGTTGTCGGTTACGTTTAAATCAAACAGTGCCGCTTCCATTTCCATAATGATTGAAAACTGAGTAACACATCCATTGTTGTCAACAACATCCACGGTGTACGTTCTGGCTTCAGAAATCTGAAGTGTACTTTCAGTATTTCCATTGCCCCAATCGTAAGCGACATATGCATCGGTAAGGCTTAACGTGGTTTCAGTGCCCGAACAAAATGGGTTTCCCTCGGACGATTGAATGGCATCTGCGGGAGTCGGGTGAATGAGCACTTCGATGGAAGCCGATGAAAGGCAACCGTCGCCATCCACTGCATAAAGCGTATAGGTTCCTGAAAATGAAGGCGTTATTGTTTGTCCTGTTACTGTTTCAGGACCCGACCAGCCGTATGCATTAAATCCAGACGTACCCGAAATGGTAGTCGGATTGTTTTCGCACATTTCGATGTTCGATCCTTCCTGAATTTGAACGTTAACGGGGCACTGAGACCATGCCTGAAGGCATATCAATGTGACAATAAGAAGTGAAAAAGTGTCTTTGATCAACATAAGTCACCTGCAAAAATACAATATTGATCAGATCGGAGCAATGCCTTTTTCAAGGTTTTCATTCACAATGGCTACTTCACTACTCAACATGACTCAATTTGAGCATGTTGGATTGACCGTGAGCCTCAATTGGCATAGATGCGATGTTGATAACCAAATCACCTTCTTTCAGGACGCCTTCTTTTTTCAGGAGGTACTTGATGTCCGCGATGGTATGATCCGTACTGACGGTTTTGTCGTAGTAGAATCCGCGTACGCCCCAGATGAGGTTCAATTGAGTCAGTATCTGACGGTTGCTCGTGAATACAAAAATCTGCGCATTTGGTCGCTGTGATGCAATTTTATAGGCTGTATACCCCGAGAAAGACATGGTCAGGATTGCCCTGGCCTCTACACGTCTTGAAAGTCGGACAGCAGTGAAACAGATGCTATCAGTGATGAATCGTGATTGATTTTTCTCCGGGATTTCCTCTTTGTTGTAAAGTTCGTCGTGCGTCTCCATTTCCTTCACAATGTTTGACATGGTTCGAATAACTTCAACGGGATATTTCCCGACGGATGTTTCTCCGGAGAGCATTACTGCGTCGGCACCATCCAATACGGCATTGGCCACATCGTTTACCTCGGCGCGGGTTGGTGATGGATTCGTAATCATGCTTTCCATCATTTGCGTTGCTACAATTACCGGTTTCGCATGTGTGCGACACTGACGGATGAGCATCTTTTGAATCAACGGAACATTTTGATAGGGTATTTCAACTCCGAGGTCCCCACGTGCGACCATTACTGCATCGCATTCCTGAATGATGGAGTCGATGTCTTCTAATGCTTCCGGTTTCTCAATTTTCGCAATCACTTTCGCTTTTTTCTGTCGGGCAGAAATGATGTGACGTAATTCGATGATGTCTCGTGCCGATCGCACAAAGGAGAGACCTATCCAATCTACGTTATGATTAAGTGCGAAGTCCAAATCAGCCAGGTCCTTCTCCGTAAGCGAAGGCATAGAAATAACTGTGTTCGGAAGGTTTACACCCTTTTTGGAAGAAAGTGTACCACCGTATACAACCTTCGCCTTAATGTGTATTCCGTCCGATGAAATCGCTTCGAGTTGCAGTTTGCCGTCATCGACAAGAATCAATTCTCCCGGTTTGATATCTTTCGCCAGGTCCGTGTAATTGATGGAAAAGCGTTCTGCAGTTCCCATTCCCGCTTCCGTATCAATGATCACGGTACTTCCCGCTGCAAGCTCAACACCATTGTTTTCCATTTCACCCGTTCGGATTTTGGGCCCTTGCAAGTCTGCGAGTACGGCAACGTTCATTCCCATTTCGTCGTTCAATTCGCGAACGGTATGGATCACCTTTAAGTGATCTTCATGGTTTCCATGTGAAAAGTTCAGACGGCATACATTAACACCATCGTTGATCATTTGTCTGAGCGTTTCCTTCTCTACGGAAGCTGGGCCCATCGTTGCTATTATCTTCGTTTTTTTCATTCTCTCTAAAATATTATGTGGTGCGCAGAGTCCACTTCATCCGGGTCAAACGGATACACGGCAAGTACACTTTCCACTTGTTTTAGTTCCATCATCAACTCGTCCGGATCAATCGCGCAGTTGTTGCATAGAAACAGGAAATAGTCAATAGTTGGCTTTTCCGGGATGAGGAACTTTCCGTAGTGCTTGTTTTTGATGAGGTAGTATTCAAGTCGGTTTTCATCATCCTGAAACTCGTACATTGAGTGGGTAGAGATCGTCTCTCCTTTTTTTGCAGTTACGATGTAATCTTCCTCACATTTACGCAAGTGAAGCCGTAAAGTTTCGTTAATTCCCCAGACCAGACGATAATCGCTGTGATGGGAACAGATTCCAATCATGTCAAACAACGGATCGTCGTCTAGCGCAAGTGTATGTTTTCGTGTCTTTGCCACATTACGAAGTTACTTTTTTTGTTGTGCCGATCGAAGGTAGAATCAAAAGATCGACGAGAATTTACCGTTTACGAATACGTTCTTCGGGCTGAATACGGCTTTCCGTTCACTCAATAAATTGTACGGATTACCGTGAGTCGTTGTCGCTTTATCCTGAATTTGCGATGGTTCAGGGCGATCGGAGAGGAGGCAATGCATAGACTGGCATGCAGTTTGCAGCGTTTTCAGTACTAAACATATAATTTCTATTTATTATGATCGCGAAGAAAAATTCGAGGTTCGACCTTGAGCGGAAAAGGCTTGTCCTTTTCAATGTAGGATTACTCGGTGCAAGTGCATTTATGCTAGCTGCATTTACGTACTCAGAAGAGGTAATCAAAACGAAGGAAAAGGAGCGAGTCAGTTCCGAGAAAATCGTTTATGAAACGGTAGATGCAACGATTGAGCCGAAACCACAACTCCAGCAAACAAATGTTGAGCAGGAAACGTCTCAGGAGCAATCTCTCGGAAACGAGAACGCTGTTTCAGAAACCACAACTGCGGGTCAAAACACGAGCAACACGGGAGAAGCCGGTGTGGGTGGAGTAGGTCCTGTGGGAGTATCCCTTCCGAATATCGGAACGGTTCACATCGATTTGGATGAAATCATTGATATCCCTCCGATTGATGCTGAGTACATTGGTGGCTACGTGGCCATGATGCAACACATTTCGGATGTTCAGGAATATCCTGAAGAGGATATCCATCTGGGAATTCAGGGTACTGTGTACGTTTCTTTTGTTGTGGAGAAAGACGGAAGCGTGTCCACGGTGAAGGTTGAACGTGGTGTATCCACTTCCCTCGATCGCGAAGCGAAGCGTATCGTGCGCTCATTCCCCCATTGGAGGCCGGGAGAGGACGAATATGGGGTAGTTCGTACACGCGTGCGACTCCCAGTCCGGTTCACACTGAAATAGTCACGTGATGATTACCGGGAAAAGATCACGCATTGAACCGGAGGGTAAACAGGTGGCCGGGTCATTTGCATTAGCGGCCTTTAACTATCACAATTAATTTGCCAAAGAAAACAAGGCGACATGTACCCGCAACATCCGTATCCGAGAACGGTACGATTGAAGGGGCACTTCGGTGTCGTTTGTGTCGGGTTCATCATTGAACAACTCGCAGTGATCCGATGGTGATTCGTAAAAAAGCCCTCCTCAGGATGCTTCCAAGGAGGGTTTTTTTTGGTGTGGAACGAATTGGGTCTGAGCGCAGCCCGATCTCGCAGTAGATCACCTCGTTCCTTTCACTTTTCCCTAATTTTCAACTTCGTACTTACCTGATCCATCCCCAAATGGGTTCCTGCGGATACTAATGGAAAGAAGGTATGCTCACGCTTTGCCATCTTAATCAGGTTTACCTCAGCTAGCGATTGATACGACGTTTTTTCTTTTGAACATTGAATCCGACGGATAGCCCTGCCATACCACCTCCACGACTGGATGAGTAAAACACGTTGACCGGTATGTTCAATGCACCTGCCCGAAACGTTCTACCGAAAGCAAAAATCCACGTGGTGGAAAGTTTCACACTGCCACGTTTGTCAAAATTTTCGGTGAAAGTATAATCCTGACCACTTACTTCGGATGGAGTAGGAGGGTCGAATGTCACGTATGGATCCAGGTTTAAACTGTCCACAGCGTATCGGTCGTTTACGTACTCGGACCAATCTGATTCCGAGTAATAA
>JAURNA010000351.1 GCA_030830385.1 Crocinitomicaceae bacterium
ATTCTCTGCGGAGTTACAACCATTCAACTGATCATCGGGAATTACGTCGAACCCCGATTGATGGGAAACACATTGAACATCAGCCCGCTTGTTGCGATACTATCGCTTGCCGTCTGGGGTGCCTTGTGGGGAATTACGGGTATGCTGCTCAGTGTTCCGATTTCCGTTGCCATCATCATTATACTTTCGCAATTTGACGGAACACGGCCCGTAGCGATTCTACTCTCCGAACGAGGACGATTATAGGTTATTTCAACCTGAATTTCGCTTCTGCAATATCTGCGACGTATCCTCCGATTGCGAGCGATGCTGTTGCCGCGGGTGAAGGTGCATTCAATACGTGAATCGCATTTCCATGGTACTCGATTCTGAAGTCGTCTCGGGTATCACCATCCTGACGAAGAAGCAATGCCCGTACTCCGGATCTTCCCGGGCGAATATCATCCATTTCCAGTTCAGGAATCATGCGTTGAAGCGTTTTGAGGAACAGTCTTTTCGAAAAAGCACGTCGATATTCGTTGATCCCGAAGCGCATATTTTTGAAAAATAACTTCCAGGTTCCGCCGTAGGTTAAAGCGTCCCAGGTATCGCGCATGGAAAAATCCGTTTTTCCGTAGCCTTCTCTCTTAAAGGCAAATACGGCATTGGGCCCGCATTCGATCTCACCGTCTGTCATCCGCGTGAAGTGTACGCCAAGAAACGGAAAATCAGGATTCGGAACCGGATAGATCAGGTTCTTCACTTTGTGTTTCGCATGGTCGTTGAGTTCGTAGTAATCACCACGGAAACCAACAACTCTTTCCTTGAGTCGCACGCCATCTTTCTTCGCTAAACGATCGGCTTGAAGTCCTCCACAAAAGATCAGGTATTTCGCCTTGAGGTTTCCTTTTGGAGTTACAACTTCTGAATACCCATCATGATGCTCAATCGCAGTTACTTCGTACCCGAGAAACATTTCGTTGTTGGGCTGCTTCGCCAGTGCTATTTCGACCATCTTCGTCGTAGCTCCGCGAAAGTCGATGATTCCTGTGCAGGGGACCCATATTCCTCCGATGCTGACACAATGTGGTTCAATGTCTTTCACCTGGTCTCCGGTGATTTTCTCGATTCCCTCGATTTGGTTCTCCAGTCCGGTCTGAAAAATTTTATCGAGCCTTGGCAATTCCTCCTCTTCGGTTGCAACCACGACCTTTCCGCAGACATCGTGCGCCACTCCGTATTCTTTGGCAAATGCAACCAACTCATGTCGTCCCTGAACGCAGTTACGTGCTTTCAGTGAGCCCGGCTTGTAGTACAACCCGGAGTGAATTACACCTGAATTATGCCCCGTTTGGTGATCGGATAAAATGTCTTCTTTTTCGATCAGTGCAATGCTCAGATTCTCGTTTCGCTGCTGCAATTTGTAAAACGTTGCCGCACCGACAATCCCCCCCCCAATAACTGCAATATCGTACGTCATGAATGTCGCGATTTTAAGGGTAAAATTAACATTTAATTGGAGGTTTTCGTACATGAACGTTGTGAGACAAGGTATGAGAAACCGTACATTTAAGGCATGAATTCACTTCGGGTCCAACGAATATTAGTCACTGTCATTCTCTTCAACAGCGGTCTTGCACTCGCCCAGGGCACTCCTTCGATGGATCGAAAACGACCTTCGAAAGCAAAAGAGTCCATCCGGACAAAACGCATGTTGAACGATATCAAAGAATCCAGGGGAGAAATTGTACTGGAGTCGCTCCTCCCCTACGATTCAACTAAGTTTCAGTATTTCTATGCATATTTCGATCAGGACTACAAAGTCACGAAGAATGAGTTTTCAGAAGGATTGTTCAAGGCCTACGAAACGTATCTGGGGGGTGGACCGGTGATCAAATTCATGAAAGTGAAACCTGATTCGGTTGTAATTCATGACGTGAAAAAGGGAGATAGCCTGTTGGGTTCGCGCAGCCACGATTTCATTGTATCAGCCGATGTGTACTACACAAAAATGAACGGTAGGCATCACTACGTAATACGCGATGGATTCATTCACACCGTTCGCAAAACAAACCGCAAAGGTACCCGGACCAAATATTTTCTTGAGATGTGTACAGATGGGAAATACGGACGGAATTGGCCGCGATTAACATCTTACAGGAAGGATGGAACAATTGAATCTCATTTCCGCTATTTCTCTGTTTCGAAAAATCTCAATCTAATCAACTGGAAAGAGCCGGAGTGAAGTCTTTACCGGTTTGGGATAGTTCGACCCAATTAATACCCGATCAAAATCGGCAACCGATTGTGCGTGGGTTCGTAGTAAGAACTGTTCTTGTAGATAAAATCCAACTGAGCCCAACTGTTCTTTGCAAATTCCGGATCAGCATTTCGTTTTTCCTCCAACATGTGCCGAATTTCGGGGTTGCTCTTCAGAATTTCTTCCGCTATGTCTTCAAAAACGTAGGATGAAAAATGTTCTTTTTGCTGCACGTAACTATCCAAAAAGCCCCAGTTAAAATAGCTGTCCGGTGCCGGAGGGTACAACACGGAAAGAATCAATCTTCGCGCTCGTTGATCGGTTGGAATCAGAAAATCTCCTGCTTTCAACGAATAAGAAAGTGCACGTGCATTTTCAACCTTCACATTTGAGTGCCCCACATGTCCCTCGTACGGATTTTTCCAGGTTTCAAAAGAAATCACCCGATACTGCTCCAATCCAACAACCTCGGTTTGCTCCACCCTGGTCATTTCGACGCCATTCACACGCAACCGGTCCAACACCTCGGTGCACTGCTGTCCGACAATGAAAACTGCCGGAATCGCGCTCGTATCTGTTGGAGTGTAGTGTTGATAGAAGGGGATGTACTTTTCCCAGGGTTTGGATGAATCGTACTCCAGTCGCGGCAATCCAGTAACGGAACTGATTGGATAAGAATGCTCGTATCCCTTGAAAAGAATCGAATCGCGCAGGTCGCTGTCCAACTTGTAATTGGAGTAAAAATCAGAGCTATTCGCATCGTATTCAAACGCTTCAACCCGCGCTTTTTCTATTGCTTCAGCCTCCTTTTCCGTCCAGGAAATACATTCTTCTAAAAACGTAAGCGTAGCCTGTATGCGCGCTTCAAAGGGCTTAAGCATATGCGTTTCCACGGTAAAACTGATCGAATGAAACAACGAAGTGTATCCCATGGAGTACCGCGGTAAATCGTTAAACGCGATCAATCCGGAATCCGGTGTTTCTTTCATTACATAAACATAGGGAATCCACTCACAATCCCGCTTTTTCAGTGCCTCGCCCATTTCGGGTATCATCCGTTCATAGATCAATTTCGCAAGGGGAGGTGCCATTCGATCCTGAATCGACGCGATGTAGGTCAGGGTATATTGATAATCTGCACCATTCGAAACATGGGTATCTGCGAATACATCCGGATCCAACGCATGATAAATGGTAGCGAATGTCCACATATTGCGCGAATCCATTTTGATGAAATCGCGGTTCAAATCGAGATTTTGGGCATTTCCGCGGAAGCCATATTCCTCAGGGCCTTTCTGATTTGCCCTGCTTGTTCCCGAGCGGTTCATCATTCCTCCAACATTGTATGCAGGAATGGTCGCGACTACAGGTAAATTCTTTGTTTTCTTTCCCGATTTGATCCAATTGCCTATCCAAATCAGACATGCATTGATCCCGTCTGGTTCTCCCGGATGGATTCCATTGTTGATGAGTACGGTCGTTTCATTCCGGGCCTTTTCGAACGTATTCGTAGAATCACCAGCGCCATTGATCACACAAAGGTAAATTGGCAGGCCATAATCCGATTGCCCCATTTCGTACAACTCAATTTCGTCGTGATCATTTGCCAACTTCCGGTACATCTCAATCAATTCAGGATACGTCGGTGTCGTGTTCCCATCGAGTTGAGCAAAAACTCCCGTGAAAACAAAGAAAGAACTCAACAACGCATAAAATCGCATAATCCACTATTCGGCACGGAGACTAAATTAGTAATTTTGTCCTATGCGCATCGACATTCTCACCATACTCCCCGAGCTTCTGGAAGGTCCATTTTCGGCGTCGATTATGAAGCGTGCTCAAGAAAAAGGGCATGTTGAAATTCACGTACACAACATCCGTGATTATGCCTCCGGTAAGCATAAAAATGTGGATGACTACCAATACGGAGGTGGAGCGGGAATGGTGATGATGATTGAACCCATATCCAGCGTGATCAACGAGCTGAAGGCAGCGCGGAATTACGATGAAATCATCTACATGACGCCGGATGGTGAAATCCTTGAACAGGCCGCTTGTAACGACTTTAGCCTGATGAAAAACATCATGATTCTGTGTGGACACTACAAAGGTGTGGACGAACGCATCCGTGAGCATTTTATCACCCGTGAAATCTCAATTGGTTCATACGTACTTTCCGGGGGAGAACTGGGAGCCGCCGTTTTGGTGGACAGTGTGGTTCGGTTAATTCCGGGAGTATTGAACGATGAGACTTCTGCCCTAACAGACAGTTTTCAGGACAATTTGCTCTCACCTCCGGTTTATACTCGACCGGAAGAGTACAATGGCTGGAAAGTACCGGGAGTACTGCTTTCGGGAAATTTTGCCAAGATCGAACAATGGCGCGAAGAAAAGGCCATCGAACGTACGAAAGAACGTCGACCGGATTTATTGAAATAAATCATCAACGATGAAGCAACTATTCTCATGGTTAGCCGTTGGATTCGTGGAAAAGAACCACCCGTGCCCCTTCCCGGAAGCACAGAATTTGAACTGTTAATTTCCTCGGCAGATCGGAAAATAAAAAAACTAAATACACGGCAAATGATAGCCTTTGGGCTGATCGAAACGTGATTGAAAAATAGAAGAAACGTGAAAAACCAGCAAGAAATCATCGACGGATTGAGAAACGGCAAAACCGTTCTTTATCCCACAGATACCATTTGGGGATTGGGTTGCGACGCGACGAATGAGGAAGCCTGTGAACGAATCAAAGTAATCAAGCAACGACCTGATGAAAAAAGTTTTGTTCTATTGGCCGACGGCTGGCCCATGGTAGAGCGTTACATTCCGGAATTCCAGAGTGTCTGCTATGATCTTGCTGATTTCGCCTCGCGACCGA
>JAURNA010000352.1 GCA_030830385.1 Crocinitomicaceae bacterium
CTGTCGTGGTTGCAGTGTGTATGGAGCGGCAAAAAGAAGAAACCATTATGGAAATGGAAGAAATCGAAGCCGTTGCCTGCGCGATCCAGAATATGCACCTTACCTGCACGGCATATGGCCTGGGAGGATTTTGGTCTACGCCCAAGGTGATTTATACACCTCAAATGAACGATTTCCTCGGACTTGGCGAAAAAGACAAATGCCTTGGGTTGTTCTACATGGGCTATCCTTCTGGAGAATGGCCTAAGAAGCATCGCAAACCGCTTGAGTATACTACTGAGTGGCGAACACAAAAAACGGATGTATAATGAGTCGCAACTTCGACAATCCTGTTGACCACAAGCTCGACCTCGGGCTTGTTAATTATGTTCGTCATCCGGACAACCCTGATTACGTCATTTTTCGATTGCAGGATGAAAAGCGTGCCGAAGGTTTTCAAAAATCACTCGAAGACGAAAACATCTGGTTCGAAAAAAGTCATCAAGACACCCAACAACGGCGATACCATTTATTCGGTATTCACAAGAATGATTTCAAAAAAGTTCAGCGCATCAACTATGCTATTGAAGGCCAACACCGCAAGCCTTTTATTTCTGTAGCCTGGATTCGGTATTTTCTCATTCTTTTTTCCGCTTTGGTGATCGGTCTGGCAATCATGGGTTACTACAAGTCTCGTGAGAAGCTCAATTCATACAATGATTCGGGGATTTTAATCATTCCGGAGGAATAATATTAAAAAACTTACGTTCTTTGCCAGACGAATGAAACGATTGCTGCTTATCCTGTTTATCGGAACCTGTTTTACTGCCTCGGCTCAAAAACCTGGAAAGGAGCGCGTTCCTTCGTACTTTGGTTTTCGTGTGGCACCCGTATTCCCTACCCGGTTCATCGGTTCACCAAACACGTATCTCGAAGAAGATGGCTGGTATACGGACCTCAACCAAATGCTTGGTTATTCTTTCGGTGGAACGGTTCGGGCGGGAGTCAAGAAACTCATCGCAATCGAAACAGGAATCAACTTCACACAGCGCCAGTTCAGCCTCGAAACAGGTGTTCCTGATTCCAATTCATACGCGTATGATACCTTGTCCTTTATTGAGTATGACATGCCGATCAATGCGTTGTTTTACATTCAGCTTTCCGAAAAAATATATGCAGATGCTGCTCTTGGAGTGACGGTCACCTATAAGCCTACCGATATTGGCGTTCTCAATCAACCCGGAGGTAAATTCCTGTATCAACACACGGGATTGGTCATGCGACGCACCAGCTTCGATTTCAACGCCAATCTTGGGTTCGAGTACCGAACAGAGAAAAAAGGCTTCTTCTATATCGGAGGTGCTGCCCGCGTTCCTATTTCTCCGTTGATTTCACTCATCGCGGAGTACAAGTATGACGGTCATTACCAGCGCTTAATCGGAGATGTGGACGGATCTTTTCTTTCTCTTGAGTTCAAGTATTTCTTCCCGAACATAAAGAACAAAGGACAGCAATTCAACGAGGGACCGATTCAATAGACCGCAAATCCGTTTTCCGATCATTCGGAAAGGTGCGCTTTGCACTGTGCCTTACCGTGTCGTGGATGATTTCTTACCCGGACAGGCAGCTACTCTGAAAGGGCCGATTAACTTTAGGATCGTGTTTTTTTTACCAAAAGGTACAGGATGGGATGAATTCCTACCCATCGTGCAGACGTAACCCTTCCTATTTCATGGCAGCATCGTACCTTTAGCATCCAAACCGGAGTATGATACCATTTCGACTCCCATCGTACCCAATTAATATGAGCAAAAAACGTGCCGAAAAACTAAGAAAGAAGCTAATGATGCACCCGCACCCTGAGGGCGGATTTTATGTGGAAACGTATCGGTCGGAACATACCATTCCGGGAAAAAATCGTCAGTTGATGACGGCCATCTACTTTTTATTACCTGCTGGCCACGTTTCCCGAT
Organism: Crocinitomicaceae bacterium; assembly: GCA_030830385.1. Taxonomy (GTDB): domain Bacteria; phylum Bacteroidota; class Bacteroidia; order Flavobacteriales_D; family Crocinitomicaceae; genus UBA4466. The sequence continues at coordinate 1,953 of JAURNA010000352.1, forward strand.
TTCACCGCATTCAAAGCGATGAATTGTGGTTCTTCCATGAGGGAAATCCACTCACGATACATACGTTGAACGAGGATGGACATCACGCTCATTTGCTCGGATTGGACATTGATTCCGGGCAACACCCGCAATTGCTGGTTCCCGCTCAAACCATTTTTGGTTCAAGTTCGGATGTAAACGAAGGGTATTCACTGGTTTCCTGTGTGGTTGCTCCAGGGTTTGATTTTCAGGATTTTGAATTGTTCAGTGCTGAAGAACTACTATCGCAATTCCCGGATTACACGGAGATTATCGAACGATTGACATAATTAGTCGTCCTTCACTTTCATGAAGTCCATCTCGTCTATGATGGCGACCCACAATTTGACATTCCCCTCATGATAGGAAGGCCAAATGGGCCGTATCTTGCCTTCTACAGCAGCAATGTTCAGGTAATCTCCGAAGAAAAATGTGCTGTCTGGTGTGAACGGTTCTTTGGAAATGAGTTCGTCGTGGAACGTAGCACCACCATCCCATGAATACGACAGAAACACCTCGGTATCGTTCTCCGTCGTATTTCTTCGATCGTAATAAGCAAAGTACAAATAGCCCGTGGATGGATCAACGTCCATCCAGGTGAAAAACTGATGTCTTTCCGACTTGTCCTGATTCACTCTGGCAGGTGCTGTCCACGTTTCTCCCCCATCAATGGACTTCATCAAGAAAACATCGGTATTGTCTTCTCCGTTTCGCTGGTCGGTCCAATTGAGGTACAATGTTCCACGATGGGGACCATCACTCAAATCACATTTTAACACGGGGAGACCGTTTGCACGGCACATTCCCGGAACGTTTATATCCCATCCACCCAATTGTGGCCCGAGGATTTTCTCGACCGGGAGCCAGGTTTCCCCGGCATCCATGGATTTCTGCATGACCAACCCTTTCGGCCCTGTCCAGGTAACGTATACTTCTCCATCGGGTCCTACAGCAGGAACGGCACCTTCCACGGTTTCATCGCTGTCCAGACAGTCTCCTGCAAAATGAGAAATTCGCCGGGGCTCACTCCAGGTACGTCCTTGATCGTTCGATTTGGAAAACACAATGACCGATGAATCTTTGGGATCAGATGAATTGTATTCATCGAACTGTGTCCAGGTCATGTACAACTCATTGTTTTCAGGGTTCACAACCACCCAGTGCTTATCCTGAACCTTGGTTCCGTTTGGGCTTGGGAATGTGCCTTCATTGAATTTTTTGCAATACTTCTTCGCGGATTGACATACAATTCGATCTAGGTACGATGTTTTCTTGTAGTTCGACAGGTGGAAGTAATAAACTCTGCTTTTTTGATCAAAAAGCGTTACGGGGTCTCCGTACACTCCATACGGACTTTCGATCATTTTGCTTTTCCAGCTATGGCCTCCGTCTTTGGAGTAGTAGTAATTGTTGAGGATGGATCCGGCGATTACGTGCTTCGGATTCTTCGGACTAATGGCGATGGAAGGTTCACTCTGCGCATAGCGATACGTATTGCCTTCCGGTTTTGGCAACTCAACAACGTCGAATCGTCCCTGAGCCCATATACCAAAGGGTACCAACAGCAGTGCGAGTTGTGCCTTCATCAATTGGATCGCAGCCAGTAATTGTATAATTCTTTCGCTTTTCCTTCTGCGACATTTGCCCAGGAGAAATGCGGCTTCTCGTAGGGTGTCACGACGAGTTCTACGGAGTATAACTGCTGATCTCTTGAAATGAGCAATTCGATGCGGTCTCCGACTGCGAGCGTTGGGAAGAACTCTTCCAGCGACTGTTTGTCAACCCGCAATCCATTGCATCCGATGATTTCGTCGTGAACACTCAAACCAGCATCCTCGGCCGCAGATCCTCTTCGAACGTAAGATACTTTTGTCTCTCCTGCTCCGCCTTTCAGTGACATACCCACGCTTGGTCGAGGAACGGCATCGTAGGTTACGCTGATTCCCAGTGGACGGAATACCTCGTTGTAATTCGGAATTTTCGTTCCATAGATGTAATCTTCAAAGAACTGCGTCAAATCTTCTTTCAGGAAAGCGCTCAATTCATCCTGGAATTCATCTTCGCTAAACCCCCGGTTCTTCCCTTTGTAGTATTTTTCGTACAAATGCTGAAGAAAATCATCCAGGCACTTCTTTCCGTTGTATTTTCTGATGATTTTCGCGTCGAGCATTGCGGCAATCACCGATCCTTTTGAATAATAGGAAATGGTTGTGTTGGGTGCGTTTTCGTTGGGTCTGTATGCTTTGATCCATGCATCGAAACTCGCGTGTGCAACCGGCTGAACGCGTGCACCTGGTGATCCTTCCACATAATTCAACGTGCCAAATAATTTTCTCAGGTACTCGTCTTGGGTGTAGTAACCTGCCCGTAACAAAAGAAGTTCATCGTAGTACGATGTAAATCCTTCCATTACCCACAGCAATGAGGTATAATTCTCACTGTCGTAATCGAATGGTCCCAGCTCGACAGGCCGAATGCGCTTCACGTTCCACAAATGAAAATATTCATGCGCAACCAGCGAGAGGAATCCCTTGTATTGCGAACCTGAATAGGTGAACCGATTGACGCTCAGGGTCGTGGAGTTCATGTGCTCAAGCCCTCCTTGTCCATCCTGAACATTGTGGATAATGAAGGTGTAATCCTCGTTTGGATTGAATCCGAAAACGTCTGTTGCCGCTTCCACAATGTTCGCCATGTCTTTTTTGAGCTGAGCCACGTCGTAATTCCCGTCTCCATACATCCCAACCGTGTGATGTACTCCCGCTGCCTCGAAAGTAAACACCTCCTGATTCCCAATTTCAATGGGACAATCAACAAGCTGGTCGTAATCATTGTACGCATAGCGAACCGTTCCGGCATCTCCGGTACTACCGTCACCTGTTGGTTTCAACGCCGTTGTAATTTCTGCGAACCCTTTGTAGGGGTAAATATCCACGTATCCGCTTTTTTCCTTCAACCCGTCGACATACATAAAAACGCTTGTTCCACTCACAAACCCGTGGGTTAAATCCAGAAAACTTGTCCGAACCGTTAATTCGAACGCGTATACTTCATAAGAAATCGTGATGTCTTCGGATGTGGATTTCGTGATCTTCCATGTGTTTTTGTTGATTTTTTTGACGTTCAACTGTTTTCCGGATTCGCCCCTGGCCGTAACAAGATCAACGCTTTTCGCAAATTCTCGTGCGAGGTAAGATCCGGGTGCCCAGATGGGCATTTTTACCAAAACTTCGGACTTGCTCAGGTCTTTTACGTCCATTTCTACCTGGAAGTAATGACTTTGGGGGGTGTCCATTCTGAGTCGGTAGTTTACCGACTGTGCGAAGGAAGTAAACGAGAGAAGGCTTGTAAAAAGTAGCAGAAACTTCATCATAAAATGCTTATTTTCGTTCAAAGATACGTTTTGCGGAAAGTCCGCGCGAACAAACAACAAAAAACATGCCTGCACGTCTCTCACTTTTTCTTATTCTGATGCTCACAGCAGTGGGTTGTAAGCAAACTGACCCGGATAGTGAATTTTCGGATGATCCGATCGAATTAAAAAACCGCATTGCACAACTCGAACTCGATAATTCATTGAAAGATTCTGTCATCAATGAGTCGTTGGCTTTTTTCAATGAAATTCAGGCAAATCTTGAGGCGATAGGTGCTCGTCGTGACGAGATCAGACGCATTTCGGGCGATGCGCAAGTGGATGAGAGCGACAAGGAATGGATTCTTGAGCAAATTCGCCAAATCAACTTCTTGCGCGAGGAGAACATACGTAAAATCAAACGTCTCAATGGTGAAATCGAGAAGAACGGGCTGCGCATCTCCGAGTTGGAAACCATGATTGAAGGCCTTTTGCGCAACATTCAGGTGAAGGACGATCAGATTCATATGCTTGAAGAAGAATTGGAAGCTCTGGACGTTGAGTATTCGAAGTTGTTCAATGCATATCAGGATCAGGAGATGATCATCGACGAGTTGATCGATGATTTGAATACGGCGTATTATGCCTATGGAACCATCCGGGAATTGACCGAAAATGGCGTAATCGAAAAACGCAATGGATTCTTCGGTTTGGGTAAAAAAGCCGAATTAAAAGCGCAGATGAACGATCAGTATTTCACGAAAATTGATCTTTCCAAGCAATCGGAGATTCGAATCATGGGAACCGATTTGCACTTCATTTCCGTACACCCGACCGGATCGTACGAGCTCACGAACAATGGAAACTCCACAACGATTGACA
>JAURNA010000353.1 GCA_030830385.1 Crocinitomicaceae bacterium
CGTCCATACCTTCTGTGATTTGTTGTCCTGCTACTACCGGCGCATCTCCCATAAAGGAAGCAAGATCTCCGAGAGCTGTTGCTCCCGACACTCCGTTTTGCTCGGCTCCTGCCATCCAGACTTTGTCTCCCGACATAGCAGTTGGGTATGCAAAGAAGAGGAATGCACGCGCTGTCAAAGCAACGTTGAGAATGTTCATTCCCGTTCCTCCGAAGATTTCTTTCCCAATCACTACGGCGAACACAGTAGCGACACCAACCATCCAAAGTGGAACGTCTGCCGGCATCACCAACGGAATAAGCATCCCTGAAACGAGGAATCCTTCGTGCAGTGCATGACCTTTCATAATACCGAAGATGAATTCAACGGTAAGGCCTACTCCGTATGAAACAACAATCATTGGAAGAACGATCCAGAGGCCGGCTCCCACCTTCGGCCAGAAATCGGCCATGTACTCCAACCCTCGGTTTCCGGTCTCAGCAACCATTTCGAAGTGACCCGCGTTGTAAATACCGAACAACAAACAAGGCACCAATGCCATGATCACCGTCATCATGGTACGCTTCAGGTCCGCGTGATCACGAATGTGCGATCCGCGCTTTGTCGTAATGTTTGGAGTGAAAGCCAGTGTCATGAACGACTCAAACATGGGATTCCATTTCTCGAGTTTACCTCCCTTGGCAAACTTGGGCTCCATTTTATGAACTATATTTTCTAAGAATTTCACAATAATCTAAGTTTGATCGTTTTACATACACTCTGCCTGGATCAGATCCAATCCCTGGCGGATGTAATGTTGAATATCAATTTTGGAAGTACACACGTATTCGCACAAAGCGAAATCTTCCGGTGCTACTTCATAAATTCCAAGATTTTCCATCCCGTCAATGTCATCCGTAATTGCCGCCTTCGCAAGCTGCATCGGATAAATGTCGAATGGGAATACGCGTTCCAATTCTCCTGTAACCACAAAAGCTCGTTCTTCACCATACGTATTGGTGTCAACACGGAACTTTTTGCCGGGCATCATGCGGGAGATGAACAATCGGGAGTTCGTTGGTTTGTTGAATCCAAGTGGGGCCATCCACCCTTCTGTGGGCGCAAATTTCAATTGATTTCCTTCGGGAATAACTGTTATCTGGTTGTCGTAAAACCCGAGGTATCCATCTGGTTCAATGCGCTGTCCCGTAAGAACATTTCCACTGATTACGCGCACGTTATCTCCTTCGATGCGATCGTTTAACAAGTCGGCAACGTTTGCTCCGATGATCGTCTCAAAATAATGCGGAGACTTTACTTCCGATCCTGTCAGCGCAATTGTCTTGCGCATGTCGAACGAGCCCGTCATGAAATAACGTCCAATAAGTGCCACGTCCTGAGCATTTACCACCCAAACGAACTCGCCTTTATTGATCGGATCGATGTGATGAATGTGTGTCCCTACGTTTCCGGCAGGGTGCTTTCCGGCTACTGTATTGATTTGAACTCCTTTTGCCTCCGAAAAACAGCTATCGGCACGAAACTTGCCGTTTAAGGACAGGTGGACGGTTCCTTCCGTCAGTTTCGTCAATGCGTTCAATCCCGTTTGAAATTCCTCATTGCGATTGTGCATGATGTAATCCAGATCGGCAGCAAGTGGCGCTGTATCAAACGCTGAAATGAAAATCGCCTTTGGCGTATTTTCAGGATTCGCCACAATATCAATCGGGCGTTGCTTGATGAATGGCCAAAGACCGGCAGAAAGCAACGTTTCCTTTACCTGATCGCCGGACATATCGTCAAGCTTTCCAACATTCGAAGGTTCATAGGACTGAGCGCCATCGGTTTCGATTACCACTTCCAAAATCCGACGTTTCTCACCGCGTATGACTGATTTCACAGTTCCACTCGCAGGAGAGGCGTACTTGATCGCTTCACGGTACTTGTCGTGGAACAAAATACCACCGGCATTGACTTTGTCACCTTCTTTGACCACCATCTTCGGGATCATTCCGTGAAAGTCCGTTGGTTTAATCGAAAGGGTTTTCGGAAGAGCCAATTCTGACTTTACTTTCTCCGCTTCACCGATAAGCTTGATGTCAAGTCCTTTTTGAATCTTTATCGTTTTTGACATTCACCAAAGCATTTAAAAAATCATCGCAAAAATAAAAAATTAACGAGGTTCACATCGTTTCGGAATCTTCAAGATAGGGCTGGTTTGCAATTTAGAATGATTCTAAATTGCATTTTTACCAATCCATTTGGACACTGCCTTCGTCTATAAGATAGAAGCGATCGGTTGGTGTCCGTTATTTAGGAATGAAGCGCCGAGATGATCGGGATGAATCAAATGTCAATGACTGTTTTAACGACATCAGGAGTACAAATTTCCGTTTCGACCTACTTCAGAAAGGATGTATCGGAGCCGGAGGATTATGAATTTCTACACAACTATTCGGTAGAAATCTGCAATCTGAATGGTTACCGCATTCAGCTCATCTCACGTGACTGGTACATTTTCGATAGTTTGGGTGCACCTCGTTACGTGAGTGGTCCGGGGGTGGTTGGTGAGCAGCCCGTCTTGAAGCCTGGAGAGCGTTTCGAATACACGAGCTCCTGTGATCTCACGTCTGACATGGGAATGATGAAGGGCTTTTACACCTTCCGGAATTTGAGTGACGATTCTCTGTTTGAAGTGTTCGTTCCTACCTTCCTACTTGAGTTTGCCCCGAAGTTGAATTGATCAGGCGCGCCTGTGCCACACCAATACCGCACTCATCAGTAGGGCCAGCACCGTAACAACCATAGCGTACTGATGATCATCCCCCAATGCACCTCTTCTCTCCGATGCAATTGCGAGTACACCCTCCATTACCGGATCTGATTTATCAGCATTCATCTTGTGTTGAGTTACGCTGATTTCACGTTGAACATCCCGCAATTGATCGGAATCTCTTTGTTTGGAATAGACAATTTGTAATTCATTCAAAAGGTCGAGACGTTCGGAGGGCATGTTCATTTCATCCGCAAATTTTTCCCCTTCAATCCACCATTTAACCGCGGTCAATGTATCTCCGGTTTCCAGGTAAAATACTCCCAGGTTGTAATAACTCTCACAGATTTCTTTGGACTGTCCTACTTCCTTTCGCATATCGAAGCTTTCCCTGAAAAGCAGCTCCGAAGAATCCAGCTCACCTTTTCGGAAATGATACATCGCTGCGTTGTTTTTCACGTTGCTCAAATGAATCAGCGAACCGGATCGTTGTGCGTACCCTATGCTTCGCTTCAGGTAGGCGTCGGCTAGTTTTTCATCGTTCTTCGCTGTGTACAGATCAGACAGAAATCCGCTCGCCGATGAAGCCGATTCCCAGGCTTCGTGGAGTATGGCTTCTTCTAAATATTTCCCAACATAAAAGATTCCCATTGCTGAATCTCCCAGCACACACTTTGTTTTCCCCAAACCGAGATAGGCATTGAACCGGGCCGTGTTGTCCAGCGCATTTTTTCCGGCGTCCAACGATTTCCTGTAGTTTTTCCCGGCAGACAGATAATCCCCGGACACCCAATGTGCATTTCCCAGTTCGTTATATACTTCGGAGAGGAAGGTCCAGCGTTCAACTTGTGCGAATTGAGCTGCCGACTTATTCAGAAAGTAAACTCCGCCTGAAACGTCTCCGGAGCGATATGCATATCCCCCCTGGAATCGATATCCAAGGGCTTTCATGTCTTCGTGCTCGCTCAGAAGGTATTGTGCAATCACGACTTTGAGAGAATCCATGTCGTTTCGCAGATAATATACTCCCAGGTCGCGAGCATCCATTAGCTGACTCGTTCCATGCGACATCGACAGTACCTCATCAAGTGTGAATGGAGGGCGCTGAGCCCATAGATGGCCTCCCAACATGAGAAGAATAAGACTGAGATAGTTTTTCATGGGTTATTGAACAGTGGTGATCATTGCGAAACAGGTAACATTGGTTACTTTTGCAAAAACGCAAAAAATTATGTCAAACGCTATTTTTCAGGTTCCGGTTGCCGTTAACGAACCCGTACGGCCATACAAACCAGGGACTGATCAACACGCCCAACTCGTCTCAAAATACAAAGAAATGTACAATCAGTCTCCGATTGATGTCCCGATGTACATTGGAGGGGAAGAAGTTCGCACTTCTGATAAGCGACCCATGTCTCCGCCGCATGATCATCAAAAAGTACTTGGGCATTTCAATTATGGAGGGAAAGAGCATGTGAAAAAAGCGATTGACGCAGCCATGGCCGCTCGTGAAGAATGGGCCAATCTTCCATGGGATCAGCGCGCATCTATTTTTCTGAAGGCGGCAGATTTGCTGGCTGGACCGTTTCGTGACAAAATGAATGCTTCCACGATGCTCGCACAATCGAAAAATGTATTTCAGGCGGAGATTGACGCTGCGTGTGAGCTAATCGACTTCTTCCGGTTCAACGTTCAGTACATGACTCAGATTTACCGTGAGCAACCTGAATCGCTTCCGGGAATGTGGAACCGTTTGGAGTACCGCCCGTTGGAAGGATTTGTATTTGCCATTACACCCTTCAACTTTACCTCCATTTGTGCCAACTTGTGCGCAGCTCCAGCCATGATGGGTAACGTGGTTGTTTGGAAACCGGCTGAATCACAGATGTATTCTGCAAAGGTAATCATGGAGTTGTTCAAAGCTGCCGGAGTTCCTGATGGGGTGATCAACATGATTTCCGTTGATGGACCCGAAGCGGGAGATGTGGTCTTCAAGCACAGTGATTTCGGTGGATTGCATTTTACGGGATCAACGGCCGTATTCCGTCACCTGTGGAAGGAAATTGGAGCAAACATCGCCATGTACAGAAGCTACCCGCGCATCGTTGGAGAAACAGGAGGAAAGGATTTTGTGATGGTTCATACATCAGCAATTGCTGATGAAGTAGCAACGGCACTGAGCCGCGGAGCATTCGAATACCAGGGACAGAAATGTTCAGCAGCCTCGCGTGCGTACGTTCCGTCAAATCTCTGGTCGGCTGTGAAAGCAAAGCTCATTGAGCAGGTAAGCTCCTTCAAGATGGGATCTCCAGAAGATACACGCAATTTCATCAATGCGGTGATTGACGAACGAGCGTTTGATAAGATTGCCGGGTACATCGATTACGTGAAAGAACAAGACGACGCAGAGATCATCGTCGGTGGTGGATATGACAAATCAACCGGATACTTCATCGAACCGACTGTTGTTGTAACGTCGAATCCAAAATTCCGTACGATGTGTGAAGAGATTTTCGGTCCTGTTTTGACGATTCATGTGTACGACGAAAACGCTTACGACGAAACCCTCGATTTAGTGGATTCAACTTCCGAATATGCATTGACCGGATCGATCATTGCGAATGATCGCTATGCGGTAAACAAAGCGTTGAAACGATTGGAAAATGCTGCCGGTAACTTCTACATTAATGACAAGCCAACCGGAGCTGTTGTAGGTCAACAACCATTCGGTGGGGCACGTGGATCCGGGACCAATGACAAGGCAGGAGCTCCTATGAATCTCTTGCGCTGGGTTTCGGCCCGAACAATCAAGGAGACGTTCGTGCCACCAACCGATTATCGCTATCCCTTCTTAGGATAAAGTCAATC
>JAURNA010000354.1 GCA_030830385.1 Crocinitomicaceae bacterium
AGCGCGATATCACTCGTTTCCTGAATCGTGGGACCGTCTGCGATCGGATCTGAGAAAGGAATGCCGATTTCAATGAAATCAACTTCATGTTCGAGCAGCTCATTGATATTGTCCACGAGTGATTCCTTCTTGGGATAGCCTGCGGTTACAAAAATTCCGAGTTGTTTCTGTTCTTTTCGAAATGGATTCATAGCGTATAATTTTCATAAGTTGACATGTCTTTATCACCTCTTCCGGAGAGATTCACTACCACGACGTCATCCTTGTTCAGTTCAATTTTGTTCAATGCTGCGAGTGCATGAGCACTTTCAAGTGCCGGGATAATGCCCTCGTTTCTACTCAATTCACCCGCGGCCTCCAGTGCTTCACTGTCCGTAATGGTCACCACTTGAGTTCGCCCTATTGAAATACTATGTGCATGCAAAGGCCCGATTCCCGGATAATCCAATCCGGCTGAAATGGAATGAGGCTCAACAACTTGTCCATCACCCGTTTGCATCAGTAGTGTTTTGCTTCCATGGAGAATTCCGGGTTTGCCAAGAACGGACGTGGCAGCACTCTTACCGGAGTTCAATCCCTGGCCTGCAGCTTCCACGGCAATCAGGTCAACATTCGATTCTTCGTAAAAATGATAAAACGCTCCGGCGGCATTGCTACCTCCACCAACACACGCCACGATCTTTGTTGGAGACGACGTCCCGGTTTCTTCCATCAGTTGATCTCGGATTTCCCGGGAAATGATCGATTGAAAATAAGCCACAATTGTCGGATAGGGATCGGGGCCAACAACACTGCCGATCAAGTAGTAAGCATCGGGATGATTGATCCATTGACGGATGGCCTCATTCGTTGCATCTTTCAGGGTCTGACTTCCCGATTCAACCGCCACAACTTCTGCGCCGAGGTAGCGCATTCGTTGCACATTGGGGGCCTGCCGGGCTATGTCGTTAGCTCCCATGAATACCGTGCATTCCATTCCCATTAGCGCACAGGCCGTTGCCGTAGCCACTCCATGTTGTCCGGCGCCGGTTTCAGCAATGATTCGCGTTTTGTCCATTCTTTTTGCGAGCAAAATCTGACCAATGGCATTGTTGATTTTATGCGAACCCGTATGGTTGAGGTCTTCGCGTTTCAGGTAGATGTTTGCTCCATGTGTACGGGACAATTTTTCGGAAAAATACAAGGGTGTCGGCCGGCCGACATATTGCTTCAGCAAGGGAATGTACGCTTCCTGGAAATCCGAATCTTCGAATGCGTCATTGAATGCTTCTTTCAACGCTCGGACATTAGGATCGAGGAGTTCGGGAATGAACGCTCCGCCAAAATCTCCGTAAAAGCCCAGTTCGTCAGGACTGAGCGATTTGATGTGTTCTAATTTCATGAATGAATGTGTTGATCTGTTCAATGTTTTTGTCACCGGGCTCTGTTTCAAACCGACTGTTGATATCAATTCCGGCAAATTGCGGATGCTTAAATGACCGGATCGATGGAATTTCAGTTGAACCGATTCCGCCACTCAGTAGAAAGGGAACCTCCAGTGTATACTGTTCCAGTAAATCCCAGTTGAACCGTATTCCCGACCCTCCGTGATTCGGTGTTTTTGTATCGAATAAGAAATAATCCACGCAGTCCGTGTAGAGACTCAATTGCTTGAAATCAAAGTCCGGACCGACTCCAAACGCCTTGATAATCTGCGCATGTTTTCTGAGTTCAGAGCAATACTCGGGAGATTCGTGACCATGACACTGCACGATGTCCAGTTGTTCAGAGCGGATGTATGTTTTTACCAGAGACAACTCCTCATCTACAAAAACACCAACTCGATTTGCCTTCATGGATTTCGGAGCAAATTCCACAGCCCTCGGCGATTTGGAATAGAAGATGAATCCTACAAAATCAACTTGATCTGTCAACGCGTCCACCTGATCCGGTACACGAAGCCCACAAACTTTAATCAGCATGATGAACCGGTTTTAGTTGCAGTCGTTTGAGTTCTTCTCCCGGACTGGATGCTCTCAACAAATGTTCTCCAATCAATGCCCCCCGATATCCGAGGTGAGCCATTTTTTGAATCTCTTCCGGACGACGGATGCCCGATTCCGTGATATGAACCGCATGAGAAGGGAGATAGCGAATCATTTCTTCCGAGATGGTCAAGTCGGTGCACTGGCGCTTGAGATCCCGGTTGTTTACACCAATCAGGTTCACTTGGTCGTTTAGTTTTTCAATGCTTTCCGGAGCGTGAACTTCCGCCAGGACTTCAAGATCGAGAGCTTGTGCTACCAATGTCAAATGAAGGATTTCTTCCTTTGTAAGTGCTTCGGTAATCAATAAAATGGCATCTGCGCCAAAAGCTTTTGCTTCAAACAACTGAATCTCATCAACAATGAAATCTTTGCGTAAAACGGGAATTGAGACTTCATTGTTAACGGTCAAAAGATCGTCTCGACTGCCGGAAAAGAAACGTTCATTGGTGAGCACGGAAATGCCCGCGGCACCGTTCTTTTCGTATTCATGCGCAATGGAACTCACGGTAAGCGACGGTCGAATGGCACCTCCACTCGGTGAACTGCGCTTGATTTCTGCAATAATTCCGAATTCACGACTCGTAATTGACCGACACAAGGAATTCAGGGGTCGGGAGAAGTTCGGATGTTCCTCGAAGTGCTTATAGGTGTAAACCGATCGCAATTTTTTCACGCGTTCACGCTGATCGGCAAGGATGGTTTTTAAGATGTTCATGATGCGATTTTTTTGAAGTGATTGTACCCCTTTCCGGATTGTATGACCGACAACGCTTCGGTAAAGAGTTCGTCAAGTTTCGTTTCCGGGTGGTACAGTTGAAGACCAAGCGCCACATTAATGGCAACGGCATGGTGTTGGGCAGAAGAACCCTCTCCCTTGAGAATGTTCAGAAAAAGAGAAGCCGAGGCGTTTACATCCTCTCCGGAATACAGGGATTCTGGCGCAAGGGTCGAAACGCCTACATGTTCAGGACGAACCACAAATTGACGTTCATTACTGATTACCGTCGCTGAGTCTGTGAGTGTCACTTCGTCGTATCCATCTAGGTTGTGAACCACTGCGTATGCCTGTCGTTTACCACGCAATAGGTGTCCATACAAGTGCATTAAGTCACTACTGAAAGTACCCGTAAGCTGGTATCCCGGTTGTGCCGGATTCACCAACGGACCCAGGCAGTTGAATACAGTTCGGGTAGCCAATGCTTTGCGAACGGGCATTACTTTTTTAACGGTTGGATGAAAAAGCGGAGCATGGACGAAGCAGATTCCTCGTTGCTTCAATTGGCGCTCGAGGGTAGAAGAATCATCGGTAAAGGAAATGCCCAATGCCTCTAGTACGGTGGATGATCCACACCGGGAACTTACGCCATAATTGCCGTGTTTCACAACCTGGGTTCCCATCGCAGAGAGGATGATCGCGGCACCCGTAGAAATGTTGAAGGTGTTTTTTCCATCTCCGCCCGTACCACAAACGTCTATTGCGTTGCTTGCGTCAAGAGAAATCGGTCGGCACAGTTCCAACAAAGCATCGCGAAATCCCTGAAGTTCTTCCAGATGAAGCCCCTTCATGCGCAATGCGATCAGAATGGCACTGATTTCATTGCTTTCAATGGCATCTGCGTCAATTTCGTGAATGAATTGATGAGCTTCTTCGCGGCTCAGTGACTGATGATCCAATAGTTTTTCCAGCGATGAATTCATGAGAATGTGGATATAAAATTTCGAATGATGGTTCTTCCTTCGGGCGTCAAAATAGATTCCGGATGAAACTGAACCCCGAACAATGGAAGTTCGTCGTGTTCCATGGCCATGATTATGCCGTCATCGGTGTGCGCTGTGGTAGTGAAATCCGGGGGAGGGGCGGCAACTCTCCAGCTGTGATACCGTCCTACGTCGATGTGTTTGGGGAGTTGACTCAGCAAACGACTGCTTCCGGTTCGTTTAATTCGCGAAGCTTTCCCGTGTACCGGAATCGTTTCCTGTTCGAGTTTGGTTCCAAAATGCATGGCCATAGCCTGATGTCCAAGGCATACTCCCAGAATGGGTTTGGAAGAGGTGTATTTTGACAGAATTTCCAGAAGTTTGCCGGCATTTTCAGGTCGACCGGGCCCTGGTGAAAGCAGGAGAGCATCGGCCTCATCGAGTATGGACAGATCGGAAAGAGCCTCGTCGTCATTTCGATAAGAAATGACCTTACAATCTTCTTCCCGAACATAGCGGATGAGGTTGTGGACGAAAGAGTCGTAATTATCAATGACTGCAACGGTTTTCATGAGATGGAATGTTGAGGGATGAATTGATCCCGGGTTTGGTAAATAGCCTGTCTGACTGCTCTGAGTTTGTGATGTACTTCGGCAACTTCCCGATGGGGTTCTGAGTCGATGACAATTCCTGCTCCTGCCCGATAGTGAAGCGTGCCATTCATACTCAGAATGCTGCGGATCACAATTGCTGTATTGATGTCACCCGTTGCACTGAACAGACCGATGCAACCTCCGTAAAATTCGCGGGGAACCGGCTCGTAATGCCGTATGAGTTCCAATGCACGGGGCTTGGGTGTTCCCGACAGCGTCCCGGCAGGAAACGACCGGGTTAACGCTTTGATTCCTTCGTTGCGGATCAGGTCTCCTGTAACGCGGGACACAAGATGAATAACGTGGCTAAAATGCTGCACTTCCTTGTAGGATTCAACCTGTACTTGGTTGCATTCACGGCTCAAATCATTCCGGGCAAGGTCTACAAGCATGGTGTGCTCGGCATTTTCTTTCTCACTCTGAATCAGGTACTCAAGCGCTTGCTGATCAATTGTTGCATCTCCTGATTTGGGAACCGTTCCGGCGATAGGGTGGATTTCAGCCTTGCTGTCGCGAATGATCATCTGGGCTTCGGGTGACGACCCCATCAAACGATAATCTTCGAAATCGAAATAGAATAAGTACGGCGAAGGATTCAATCTCCTCAACTCACGATACACCTGAAAATCGTCCCCAAAATAATCCTGTTCGAATGCATTGCTCAACACCAACTGGAAGACTTCACCCTTCTGACATTGATCAATCCCATCAACCACACGATTGTGAAATTCTTCGTCTGATAGCATGGAGCGTTCCCGGCCCAGTGTTTCGAACGGAAGAATTTGCTTTTCTGCCCCTTGCAGGAGCTTCTCAATGGAAATTCCCGACTCGATGGGTGTAAAACTGTTTTCAAGAATGTATCCGGTATCGGTGAAATGATCAAGCACAATCAGGTAGCGAAAGAGAAAGAGATGCGCAAGTGGCAACCGAAGATTCGGAGGGAAATCCGTATGATGCGTTTCGTCCACATGGCTGAACTCAAAGCCGAATCTTCCAAAGAAGCCATTGCCTTCGGGTTGCCTGAACGCAAAATTACCGAGTACCTTCTGTAGCTGTTCTCCAAGATCATCTTCGGGTCGAATCCGTTGAGATTCTGTCTTTTCGGGAAGACGAATGCGTATTTCAGAGGGAAGTACGTTGATTTCCGAGATCGGATCGAGTCCGATGAAGGATTTACTATTCTGTCGGGAATGGTAATCGTTACTCTCGAGAAGACAAACTTTCCGAAAACGATTTCGACATGCCAGATACAACTCTACAGGAGTATACATGTCGGCATTAAATGGAGTTTGTGTTGAAAAAATAATCATGATAAAAAATGAAGGATAAAAAAACGGCTTATCGTGTGACAAGCCGCTTCCAAAATGTATTCAGGTACATACTAGCGCCAGGCACACCAATCGTTTGTCGATGTCCACCACCAGTCTTGGTTTGCTACAGTATGTTTAAATGTTTCATTCATCGAAACAAATATCAGGAATAAATTTTGAGAAAAACAACAACCATCTCGATTTTTTTTTCTCCCTTTGTACCGGAACATGAACGCAAAAAACACATTTAACGGGTCTTGGGATGCTTATGAATAAAGCGTTCGGGGAATGTTATTGAAATAAATAGGAGAGCCCGTTTCGCAGAGTGAGACGGGTTTTTTTGTACAGAATGAAATTAGCAGACATCATACGAAATCAGGATCGACCCTTCGTGATTGCCGGTCCATGCAGTGCCGAATCTTCCGATCAGGTAATGAACATTTGTTCGGGAGTCGCTCAGTACCAAAATGTACATCTCTTAAGAGCAGGTATCTGGAAACCGAGAACCCGACCGGATAGTTTCGAAGGCCTGGGAGAAATTGCCTTGCCATGGCTGGTGGAGGCCGGGTTGAAAACAGGTCTTCCTACCACAACGGAAGTGGCAAATCGTCAACATGTGGAATCGGCTCTTAGGGCCGGCATTGATGTTCTCTGGATAGGAGCCC
>JAURNA010000050.1 GCA_030830385.1 Crocinitomicaceae bacterium
CATAACCGATCAAATACCTCCTGAGATCGGTAAAATGATGCGGGTAAGGTTTCCGCTTTTCGAATATCAGGGTCTACAAAATAAGACTCCATCGGCCCGTGATTAATTGAATTCAAATATAATTTTAATGCAACGATTTACCCATTCCAGGGAAATATTCTCACTTATACATTTGCTCTTTTGGCATGAATTTCATACACTTACAGAAACTTATCTATTTTGTTGCCAATTCGCAACGTACTACTATTCACGCTGCTTCTTCACGGGACAGCATTCACCCAGGCTAATATTACCGGGGTTATCAATCAATACTACGAAATTACAGCCGTTGATATTGTCAGTAGCAATGCACTTACTCTCGCTTCGGTTGCTGGACTTTCTGTTGGAGACGAAGTATTGATTATTCAGATGCAGGGAGCAACGATTTCTGAAACAGACGATGCCAATTTCGGAACTATCTCCAATTACAATGACGCAGGAAATTACGAGATCGGTACGATTTGCGACATTACGGGAAATGTCGTTTTATTTGATGATGTGCTCGTTAACAGCTACACGGCCAGCGGAAATGCCCAGGTCGTCTCGATCCCGCATTATACGGATGCACTGATTTCCGGAGGTGCGTTGACTTGTGATCCATGGGATGGAACTACAGGAGGAGTCCTGATCCTGAAGGTTGACGGAACACTTGATTTTGGAAATGAAAATATCATTACTCGTGGTCTTGGCTTCAGGGGATTTGCGGCTCTCACGTCCAATGGAAACTGTTCGGGATTTTCGCCTGACAACACATATTTCAAACCCTTTACCGATCCGTCTGTGCGTTCTCGAAAGGGAGAAGGCATTGCTGAGATCATTACTGGAAAGGAGTGCGGTCGTGGTCCACAAGCCAATGGCGGTGGCGGCGGAAACAATCACAACGGTGGTGGTGGTGGTGGCGGAAACTTTGGTGATGGAGGTGCCGGAGGCCGGCGCATTTCCAGCAATGTGCTTACATGTGGTTCACTAGTCGGACTAAACTCAATATCGCTTGCACCGGGTTACGGATCGAACAAAATTTTCATGGGAGGTGCCGGAGGTACCGGGAATGGGAATAATTCTCCGGAAACCAACGAACACGGTTTGGATGGAGCCGGGGTTGTAATCATCATAGCGGAAACTGTTGCCGGAAGTAACCAAACGATATTCGCAGAAGGAATAGACGCGGGTACGGCATCCTATGATGGTGCAGGAGGAGGTAGTGGTGGAGGAGCAGTTCTTCTCGACGTAACGACATTTTCATCAGCTCTTACAGTCGATGTAAGTGGAGGAGACGGGGGAGATATCTTCGATACGGGAAGCTCCAATTGCAATGGTCCTGGTGGCGGAGGCGGAGGAGGAGTCGTCTGGTTCAGTGCCGAAAGTACTCCTGCAAATGTTACCACGGTTCTGTCAGGAGGAGCTGCCGGACAAATACTGAACACAGAACAGGGAAATTGCACGGTAGGTAGTCTTAATGGAGCAGTAAACGGGACGGCTGGATCTGAGTTACACAGTTTGGTCATTCCGGAAAGCACAATTGATTATATAGATTGCGCCATTATTCTTCCTGTTACAACGGTTTCTTTTTCTGGCGATTTATTAGATCGCGAAGCTCATTTGCGATGGGTGACTGTGAGCGAATTCGACAACGACTACTTTGTTCTTGAACAAGCTGTCAATGACGACAATTTTGTTCAAATTGCCACAATTGACGGAGTAGGGACCACAACGGAAACGACTGAATATTCCTATATCGATCTACAAGTAGCAGAAGGAGACAATTACTACCAACTAACCCAAGTGGACAATGACGGAACCAAGCATTCCATTGGAATTATCGCATTGAATTACACGAGCGTTATCAGCGATTTACGAATTGTGCCTAACCCGGCGTCAGAGAGTATAGGCGTGATGTTCACCGCGAGCTCTCATGAAGATTGCATGGTTACATTGGCGGATCAAACGGGAAGGGTTGTTTATTCTGAAGTTCGTGCGCTATCAAAAGGGACCAACACCTTGCCATTTACCATTGCCGACTTGGCGAATGGCCTTTATTTCGTACAGATCAATGTGTCCAATCGCAGGCATGTTAAGCGGTTCATTAAGGAATAGCAGTGGGGCGAACCCGAATTCAGAAGCGCCCCCACCTGCTATTGATTGTTTTTGTCAGGATTCACTTTCCTCCTCCGGTGCATCTCGTTCTTCCTGCGCATCTTCAATCGGAGGTGCATTCCTCACAACAGTCGTTGCGCCTGCATCTGACTTCCCTTTCAAGTATTCCGGGAGATTCATACCGGCCATGTTGAACATTTCCTGGAGTGGAGGAACGGATCCATAAAGACCTGAGATGAAGTCAGCGGTGGAGGACTTTCCCGACGATCCTTTTCCGGAGTCCCAAACGGTTACTTTATCGATCTTGATGTTCTTGATGGCTTCAGATTGGAGCTTCACAAGATCGGTCAGTTTGTCGGCAACCATAATCTTAACTGCATCTTCGGCGTTATTTCCGGCTGCACTGACGAGGAGCTTAAATCCTTCTGCCTGCTTGCTAAGAATTTCGTAAATACCTCGGGCCTCTGCGTCCATTTTTGCGTAAATCGCATCCGCTTCTCCCTTCGCTTTTCGACGCAGTTGTTCAGCCTCGGCTTCAGCATCAATTTCTACTCTCTGCTTGCTGATTTCTGCGGGGATGATGATGTTTGCACGTTGTGTTGCTTCATCTCTCTGAGCACGAATTGTTTCGGCTTCTTTCTCAGCAGTATACGATTCTTCGAGGGCTTTCGCCTGCTTCACTTTTTCTGCGGCAATGGCGATACGATTCGCTTCGGCTTCGGCCTCACGTCGTTTTGCTTCGGAGTTCGCGATCGTAATCCTGGATTCGTTCTCGCCCTCAACCGCAAGTGCGTTTGCATCGGCTACCCGGATACGCTCCATTTTGTTTGCATCGGCCTCTCCGGAAATAGCGAGGGCATTGGCATCTGCTGTTTTGATACGTTCTTCTTTCGATGCGTTCGCCTCACCAATCTTTGCCTGTGCATGCAAAGCTGCGACTTGCGTACGTTCATCCTGATGCGCATTCGCCTCACCGATCGATCCATCTCTGTTTTTCTCCGCAACGCTCTGACGTGCATCGTTGATTGCCTTGGCAGCTGCCTCTTTTCCCAATGCCTCGATGTATCCGGACTCATCCTTGATGTCGGTTACATTCACGTTGATTAACTTGAGACCAATTTTCTTGAGTTCGGCCTCAACGTTTGATGATACATTTGCCAGAAACTTGTCGCGATTTGAGTTGATTTCCTCAATATCCATGGTGGCAACAACCAAACGAAGCTGTCCGAATATGATGTCTTTTGCTAAATCGTGAATCTGTTGTTTGGAAAGTCCGAGAAGACGCTCAGCAGCGTTACTCATGATTCCCGGCTCTGTTGTGATCCCCACGGTAAAACTCGAAGGAACATCGACGCGGATGTTTTGTTTCGAAAGCGCATTCGTGAGTTTCACCTCGATGGATATGGGTTTTAGATCCAGAAATTCGTAATCCTGGAAAACCGGCCAGATAAAGGCAGCTCCACCGTGAATGCATTTCGCAGACCTAAATCCGTCTGCACCTTTGCCTACGCGTCCATAGACAACGAGGATTTGATCTGATGGGCAACGCTTGTAGCGTCGAAGCATTGCGAAAAACAGAACTACGACGAATACCGACGCCGCAATTATCGCGATCAGTATAAAGGAGGATCCTCCCATTGTTTCTTCATTCATGTGGTTATGAAATTTTACGGGTTACTACTAATATGTGATCATTGATTATTTCTTCAACTCGAACAACGGTTCCAACAGCGAGGTCCTCTTTGTCGTGAGTCATTGCCTGAAGTTCGTGAACTGCGCCCTGGATGGTCATTTGAACTTTGCCAAATCCACCGTTATCTGCTTTAATGGGTAAGTACACTTCTCCGATTTTCCCAACAGCATTTGACATTTTCATCGTTCCATCTTCTACCAAACGATTGAGCAGATAAAAAATTCCGGTCATTGCAAACATCATAATAAGCCCACAAATCACCGATAGAATTACAGTTGTTCCGTGGGAATATCCCATTCTGTGAAAGCCGATACCCGTCCATGAGAATATCAACAAAAAGCCCACCATATTCTTAAAGGTGAAGAACTGGAATCCTACTTCGCCATCAACTCCGTCTCCCGCAACATCGTCTTCCGCATCTGCGCCGACAAAAGTGGAGACCATTACGATCAAAAAAGTGAGCGAAGCCGGTGCGGCAACGTACCAATAAATCTGCTCAAATTGACTGAGCCCGTTAAACCATTCAATCATTCCTGGACAAGTTTAGACTAAAAATAGCAAATAATCTGTTCCATACGTGAAAATTAACTAAATATTTATTATTGCTGAATTACAGCAAGTTGAGTGTCTTTACTTAATGTAATAAATTAAAATGATTCGGCAATGAAACGTTCACATTTTTTTGCAATATCTGCTACGAAAACAGTGTTTCTGGAGACACTTATCTTGTTGATGTTGAATGGTGTTAGGGCCGTTCCATACTTGCATGAAGAGTTGATGTGGCCCCGTTGAATTATTCTTCCTTGTCAAGTGCTTTTCTCAGTCCTGCTTCTGTAAATTCATTGTCATTGATACCGTCTGCGAAGTAACGAACGTTACCATTCCAAAGGTACACGACCCCCGGAGTATCGCGCGAGAAGTCGAGAATCCTCCAAAAATCCCCCACGTCAGCCACTCGATAGGAATACGTACGACCTGCGAAGTCGAAGAAGTCCGGAATGCTCTCCAAATCCTCATCGATGAAGATGATGTGAACAGGGGGGAAGTTCGGGTCTTTCGCCCTCATAGCCGTTAACGTCTTGGCTGTTGCACGACAATGCTCGCATCCCGGGGCAAACAAGCAGAGAATCTTTTTTCCTTCGTCAATTTTAATAGCTGGAGGAACGTATAGTGGATATTCGCTGAATTTGGATTTTACTTTTGCCGGACCTTTCGGC
The DNA here is from genome assembly GCA_030830385.1 of Crocinitomicaceae bacterium. Taxonomy (GTDB): domain Bacteria; phylum Bacteroidota; class Bacteroidia; order Flavobacteriales_D; family Crocinitomicaceae; genus UBA4466. The sequence goes on from JAURNA010000050.1 coordinate 5,044, forward strand.
CTGGGGGGGTCTTCTGTCTGATTATCACCTTTACCATTGCCTTTATCCGGGTTTTCATTTTGATCCTTATTGTCATGCTTCAGGGTGGTGTCCGATGGATGTATCTGATCCTCTGCATCGTCCTGATCGATAAAATCATCTAGGCCACCATCTTCTCCTGTAACTTCCGTTGGTTGCTCCGGCGGAAATTGAATGGGTGCTATCGCGTACATCAACCAGGCCGTAGTTGTGAAAATCAACAGGGGATAGGCAAATCGGTTCGTTTCTTTGGCATCCTTGTCCATTACCTTGTAGAGATATGCCAACATTCCGATTGCGATGACGTTCTTAATGATCGCCTGCAATGGCGTCATTGGAATCAATTGACCGAAACATCCGCAATTCCCTTCGTTTCCATTCACTGCGATTTCATACCCCAGTTGGATACAGAAGATTGCGAGTAATAACGTTGCGACAGGCACAACGAATCTCCTCAGGAAATGGGGCTGGAGGAGGGCAAATCCAATGGAAAATTCGGCGGCCAGCAAAAATCTCGAAAAGTAAGGTGCAAAGCCCTCTGAGAATCCCATCGGAAGCAACTGTTTTGCTTCAAACGTGCCCAATGCGAAGTTAGGACTGGGATAAATCTTGGCATATCCTGAAACCAAAAAGAGGATTGCAACGGTAATCCGAATTCCCCAGGGAAGGTATTTTTTGAAGTTCTCCACAAATAAAGTTTTTTCTAAAACTAATAGGTTCGGATTAATCTCCGAAGTCGATAACGCTTTTTTAACAGTAATTCTGTCCACGAACAATCCATGCGGAACCCAATTATCGACTCCGTTCTTGTCTCTGTGTCTTTGAATTGGGTTTCTCCACGGAAATTAAGTTACAGGATGATGCTCTGATGCGCTCATTCCGTTGCGATCCGGCAGTGTAACTGCCGCGTGTCCGTGATGATAGAATTTGTCTGCAATTGTTTTGGGCCAAAGTAGCATTCATGCGTTTCCGAACATTCTTCCGATATTTGATATACACCAAACTCCATTTGTGCGGAATTGTTGATACATGATTTATAAGATTCTGAAACCCATTGTTCGTTTATCTCTTCGGGCTTATTTCCGGAGAATTGATGTAATCGGCCGACAACATATTCCGGGCAACGGACCGATCATTTTCGTATCAAACCACCCGAGTGCACTCATGGATCCGTTAATGGTAGCATCATTCATACAACGGGAAGTTCATTTTCTGGCTGGATCCGAATGGTTTGGGAAAGGATTGAAGGCTAAACTATTCAAGCGACAGCTGAACATGATCCCGGTATATCGCCCGTGGTTAGCAAAAGGAAAAAAGATCAGCAATCAGGATATGTTCGAGGCCTGTTATGAAGCGATGAATGAGGGACACTGTCTTATTTTGTTTCCGGAAGCTTCCACGGAAACGGTTTCCAAAATTCGGGAGCTAAAGACCGGAGCCGTGCGCATCAAGCATGGTTTTGATTCACAAGCAGCCAATCAGGAGGTTCCGATCATCCCGATTGGTTTGAGTTATTCCAACCCGCACTTGTTTCAAAGTCGCGTGATCGTCAAGATTGGAGAGCCCGTTGTGTTGAGCAATTCTGAAGCTACAGAAGACTTAAAAGAACTGTTTCGCGCGCAAACTGAACAGGTGAGGGCTTCGCTTAAGAAGACCATTGTACATATTGATAATACGCAGAATGAGGATTTGGTCAGCAACATTAGTCGATTGTATATGGATCGGCATCAGGACATTGAGTCGTTATCGTTAAAAAATAGCGAGAATCAATTCGACTTCAACCGAAACGTTGCGTTGGCGGTTGAACACTTTGAACGTGAGCGTCCGGAGGATTATCAACGCCTGTCTCGTCGAATCCACACATACTTTGATGACTTGTGTCAATTGCAGGTTTCTGATGACTACGTTGGTCATACCGATCGTTCGTCTATTTCCTGGGTCACCTGGACCTTTCTTGTCGTAGCATTTCCGGTTGCGCTGTTGAGTTTGATTGTATTTTCCGTCCCGTATCAATTAACCAAACTCATTTTTCTCAGGAAGTTCCGCCCTTCATTGTCCCGAAATAAAGAGCCGGGAACTATGGATACTGCCTTTTCGGGTACATTGATATTCGGCGTTGGGACGTTGATTTTCCTTGCCTGGGCCATTCTGATCACCTCCTTCGTTGGCGCATTTTTCGGCTGGATTCCGGGCGTCGTTACACTTGTTACGATGTATCCGCTGTTCCGATTTGGATTGTTGTATGCCAAAATCAGGACGCGCTTTCGCGCATTTTTCAAAAACAAAAAGATCAGAGAAAAGAACCAGAGGGCTTTCGAACTGCTTGAAAAGGAGAGGTTTGCACTCATTCAGGAACTGGATAGGTTCAGTGCTCATTATGGAGCTGCTTCCCGCTGATTGACTTCATTTGTATGGTTACAGCCGCAAATCATGTCATTTCACAACCGCTTGCTGCCTGCTTTTTTGTTCGCGTGAGTAAGAACGTAAATTGATTACGATTGGGAGTTCTACTATTGCGTAATTACTAGAAACAATGAAATATTCCAAACATTTGAAAGGGATCATCAATTCCCAGCACTCGGTTTGTATGGACAACCGTTCGCTCAAGACTATTCTCAACATTGTAGCCCTTGAGTCAAGCATTCATGTACTGAAAAAATCTCAGGCCAAATTCAGCGAATTGGGTATCCCTCATGCACTGGATCTCGATGTATTCCATTTGAAGAAGCAACTTACGGAAATCACAGGCAACTTGTCAGAGCCGGACCTTATGCAACGCATACTCGGGGAATAGGGTATTTGTTATTTTTGGAAGTCGGAAATCACGCTATGCTTCCTCGAACGAACAGAACACTTGCTCAGTTTATAATGGAATCCACCGGATGTACTTCTTTTGAAATAAGGGAGGTCGTTCAGGAGCTTTGGAGTGGTTATGGAAGCATTCTTCGCATTGATCTACGGGGGGCGAACCAATCGTCAGTTATTTTGAAACAAGTCGATCTACAGGGTGTGAATAGTCATCCGAGAGGTTGGAATACTCACCGTTCGCATCAACGAAAATTGAAATCGTATGAAGTTGAGTGGAACTGGTATTCGAACGTTTCTTTGGCCAATGAAGAAGGATTGAAAATGCCTTCCTTTCTTGGGGCGAAAACAACCGAAAAGGCTAAGTTTTTGCTGATGGAAGATCTCAATGCTTCGGGATATCCCGTGCGAAAATCGAGTGCTTCCCCGGAGGAAATCAAGTCCTGTCTGACCTGGTTGGCACGATTTCATGCCAACTATCTCGGAAAGCCTTGCGATGGTTTGTGGGAGACGGGAACGTATTGGCATCTGGCAACCCGACCAGATGAGTGGAACCGTATGAATCCCGGGCTGTTGAAAGATAGGGCAGAGGAGATTGACCGGGTTCTGGCAACATCACGCTTTCGGACCCTTGTCCACGGGGATGCGAAGCTTGCGAATTTTTGCTTTTCGAAATCAGGGCGGAAAGTAGCTGCGGTAGATTTTCAATACGTCGGAAGTGGCTGTGGGATGAAAGACGTGGCGTATTTTTTATCGGGTTGTCTTTCTTCTGAGGAATGCTTTGAATGGGAGAATGATCTACTCGATCACTACTTCGTTGAACTGCGTACGTATACACCACAAACATTCAATGGGGCATCACTGGAAGAGGAGTGGCGCACGTTGTACCCCTTCGCCTGGGCAGATTTCATTCGATTCCTGTCAGGCTGGAGTCCGACGCATTACAAGCTACACGAGTACGGTCGATCTATGGTGAAAAAGGTGCTGGCCTGACGTTATTCGCCAGAGCCTGTACCTGAGTCGGAATTTGTATCAGAATCGACCCTGTTCAACGATGCACGCGCTGCCTCCATTTTCGTTTCGACATCCTGAATCCATGCTTTGGGTTCAGGGCCGTAACCGGTTTTTGCAAGAGCCTGGACGCTGGTTTCGCCGGTGTCTTCGTTCATGGATATATCAAACACCCAAATCGTTGGATATCCCGAAACGCCAAATGCCTGGGCCAATCCGGCGTTTTGCTCTGCTATGTTCGCCGGGAGCTGGAACCGCTTAGGGAAATCCAACTCAAGAAGAACTACGTTGTCGTCTGCCCACTTTTTGAATTCATCTGTTGTGAAAACAGCCGCTTTGAGACGCATGCACCATCCACACCAATCAGTACCGGTAAAGTTGGCCATGATCGGTTTTCCGGTTCTTTGGGATTCTTCCATGGCAACGTTCAAATCCACTTCCCATCCTTCCATAGAAGCTTCATAATCGCTGCTGTCGGCCTGCGAAAATGCCAACGGGGTAAGGAGCGTGAACAATAGGGTTGGAACAAGTATGTTTCGTATATATTTCATAGTGCCTCTAATATAGTTCATATTATCGAATCAACAAGAACCAGACCAAAACGAAATCTCTCCGAATTTTACCTCATTCATAGAATGGAAATCCTCTATTTTAAAGACGGTTGGAGCAAGGAACGGTTGTCCACAACTAAAAAAAACGCCCGAAGAATCCACGGGCGGTCTCTTGAATGGTCAGCCAAAGCGAATGTTTTCTTTACTTCTGTTTTACAATTCGTATACGGGCAACGTTGCCATCATTTGCTCGAATTTCCAGTATGTAAGCTCCCTGAGCTCCGTCAATTCGATACTCAATGTGGTCCGTAAAGTGATACGAATCCTGATCCACCAACTGACCCAATGCATTCATCAATCGAATCTCAACATTATTGTAACTATTTCCAAAATCAATAAATAATTGACTTTTCGTCGGGTTCGGATATACACTCAATTCACTTGCGAATGTGTACTCAAGCACGCTGAGACCGAAAACCGTGATACAATCGGATGTGTCTGAACAACCGTTCGAGGATACAACCACAGCGTAATCACCATTTGTTGTCGCCGTAAACGTCTGATTCGTTTCTCCAGCGATGGGAACATTTCCGTTCGTGCAATCTACCCATTGATACGTTGTCCCTGCCATATTAGCGGTCAGGGTCGGTGAATCATCAATAATCGAAGCTTCCACCTGGGTGATGGTTAGGTTCATAGTAGCGATGGAATCACACCCGTTTGAAGCCGTTAACGTTTCCATGTACGTTCCGCTCGTTGTGTAGGTAACTCCATTTGCTGACCACGTATGAGAGGTACATGTTGTCACTGTCTCAGACCCCGTAACGGGATGTGCAATGGTTAGGTTCAATATTGCCGTGGAATCACAACCGCTTGAAGCCGTTAATGTTTCCATGTACGTTCCGCTCGTTGTGTATGTCGTTCCGTTTGCCGCCCATGTGTACGCATTGCATGTCGTAACGTTCTCAGATCCGGACACATTCACTAACCAGGTTGGGATATCGAAG
>JAURNA010000355.1 GCA_030830385.1 Crocinitomicaceae bacterium
GTCAAAAATCAAAGTAAATAACCCAAGCATGCAATTGCCAAAGGAAAAGTTAATTTTGTAGAAACCTGCGAGAGGATTCATGGACCTAATTCTAAAGGGCATCGTTACCGGATTTGTACTCAGCATCATGATCGGGCCGGTGTTTTTCGTATTACTCGAAACAAGTATCCGAAAAGGAGTGCGCGCTGCGCTTGCGCTTGATTTTGGAGTGTTGGTCAGCGACATCGCCTACATCGTAATCGCATATCTGTTCTACAAAGAGGTAGAGGAATTGGTGGCCGGAGAAAACAACGCCCAGATGTACATCATTGGAGGAACGCTGTTTTTGACCTATGGAATCATTACGTTCTTCAAAAAAGTGAAGGAAATAAAGGTGAAGGCCATCGAGGTGGAAGCCTCCAATCCCAAAGATTACATCTTTCTCGGAATCAAAGGGTTTGCACTCAATTTCATGAACCCCCTGGTCGTTTTCTACTGGTTCAGCGTCATGACACTCGGTGCGGAAGAATCCTCGGTAGAACACGCCAACATGCACATGTTTGGCTTTTTGGCAATCATATTGTTGACATTTTTCGGCATCGATGTATTGAAAATTTTGGGAGCAAAACGCCTCAGACCTCTGGTGACGCCAAAACTCCTCGCTGCACTCAATCGGCTGACCGGAATTGTATTTGTGGCATTTAGTTTGTTTCTCATAGCAGAAGGAATGATTATCCTTACAGAAGCGACCTAGAAAATTGTAACAGACATGATTTTTCGCAGTTATAAAAATAAAAATTCATGAACAGAACGTTCCTGTTTCTTGTTGCGTTTTGGGTGACGTTTGGTCTCCGGGCGCAGGCAGTGGAAAAAGAAAACCTGACAAAGGTGCGACAAACCTATTGGGACTTCAACAAGACCAGGCTGCAGTCCAGTGGAAAATGCTACAAAGACATCATGGGTGAAACTTCCGAAAAACACGGAAAGTGGACCTTCTACGATCGCCACGGAGAAGTGGAAGAAGTACGCTACTACTACCGCGACATGCTCCACGGAGAAGCAGTTCTGTATTACCCGAACGGAAAAAAACGCCAGCAAGGATTTTTCTGGTTGGATCGTCAGGATAGTATCTACAACGAATGGTACGAATCCGGAAAATTGAAGACCGAAGGCAATTACACACTCAATGAACCCGTTGGGAAATGGAAGCATTACTACCGCGATGGGCGACTTAAACTGGTGGAAGAAACCCGTGGAGAAGACAACTACGTATGGGAATTCTACCTACCCGATTCATCACATACCCAAACCGTGAAAGATGGAAACGGCGAGTTGACGACCTATTTCACTACCGGAACGGTGAACGAGTGGTACAACTACAAAAATGGCCTCAAAGACGGTCCGTTTGAAGAATTCAGCATCTATGGATACAACCTGCTCAAAGGAAGCTTCAAAAAAGGCGAAAAAGAGGGGAAGTGGGAGTATTTTTATTACACCGGAGACAAAGAAAAAGTGAGCAACTATGAAAATGGTGTGCTCAGCGGCCCGTACATGTACTTTTACGACAACGGACAAATCAACGTCAAAGGGCAATACACAAACGGCTTAAAATCGGGAAAATGGACGTGGTACACGAATTCAGGTACTCACGATATGGAAGGAAACTTTACGCAAGGAGAGCAAGACGGCGCCTGGACGTTCTGGTACCCAACGGGCGAGATTTCCTACTATGCGAAGTTCGACATGGGCCTGAAAACCGGGCAATGGACCTACCTCTACAAGGACGGAAGTAAGTTCAAAGAGGGAGCGTTCGATAACGACCAAAAACACGGCGGTTGGAAAACCTGGTACGAAAACGGAACCCTCCTGATGGAAGGCGATTACTACGAAGGACTGGAAATCGGTGCGTGGAACAATTACTGGGACAACGGTGAAGTAAAAAACAAAGCCCGTTTCGAAAAAGGCGAACTCCAGGGAGATTGGGAATCCTACAATCCCAAAGGCAGGCTGACGCAAAAGGGGGAGTACAAAGACAACATGAAGGTCGGAGAGTGGATCAAATACTTCGACAATGGTAAACCAAAAGACATGGTAAACTACAAGTTGTTCCGCAAAAAATCCCGCATGGATCACGACACTCTGCTTCGGAAGCGCGTCATAATGGAAAGCAAGGAACACGGTTCGTTTCAATCGTTTTCATCTCAGGACTTCCGATTGACAGAACAAGGCGAGTACAAAGAGGGCGAAAAATCCGGCGAGTGGATCGCCTATCACCCCGGAGGAAAAACACCTGCGGTGATCTCAAACTACAAGGATGGTGATCTCAACGGAACCATGAAACAATACGATCGTCGCGGCCGCCTGATGCAAGAGATGGATTACAAAGAGGGAGTCAAGCACGGCAAATTCATTCTCTATGACAAAAAAGGGAACAAGCTCAAGGAACTCAGGTACAGCGAAGGCATGCAGGTTATCGAAGGACAGGAAGGCGGAGCGGGTTATTTCACGCCCGGAGGATAACGTGTGGCATCGTTGAATGCCGCTGTACCGACAGCGATTTTCACCAACCGGACATACACGTCAAACGACGGTCAAATTTGCCGAAGACGCACAATCAGACGGCTCATTTCAACAATCATAACAACGGACGGAACCCATCGGTTCGCTCAAAGGGGCGCCCCCCCGGAACCGGGAAACGATCAGCTTCCCAGCAGCACTTTCAGATTCGTGCTGAATAGTTTCACAGCAATCGCAAGGAGGATAATTCCAAAAACCTTTTTCAGAATCGCAATTCCACCCGATCCCAGAACCCGTTCAATGATCCGCGTCATTTTTAGCACAAGGAAGATGATCACGGCATTGATCAGAATTCCGATCAAAATGTTGATTTCCTGATACTCCGCACGGAGGGAAACCAGGGATGTCATGGTTCCGGCACCGGCAATAATCGGAAAGGCAAGAGGTACAATGCTCACCGTTTTTCCGGAGACTTCGTCTTTGAAAAGGGTAATTCCCAAAATCATCTCCAGCGACATCGCGAAAAGAATCAGGGCACCAGCCACGGCAAATGCCTCCACTTCAACGTGGAACAGTCCGAGAATTTGTTCCCCGAGCAACAAGAACAAAATCATGACACCAGATGAAACAAGAGTAGCCGACAAAACGTGAATCGAACCGGTCTGTTCCTTGAGCTTAATAATAATCGGAATCGAACCGATGATGTCGATCACGGCGAACAATACCATCGTCGCTTTGAAGATTTCTCCCCAATCAAATCCTTCGAAAAACATAAACATAACTTATTGCATTAATGTTCGCTCAATGACCGTTGGGAAGTAACTGTGCTCAAGCCATTTAATTTTCCCGGCCAGGCTCTCCACAGTTTCGCCCTCGTCCAGTGAACAATGAAACTGAGCGATAATACGACCTTCGTCAAAGGCCTCGTTGACATAGTGAATGGTAATTCCGGATTCTTCCTCACCACTCTCAATTACGGCTTTGTGTACGTGAGATCCATACATGCCTTTTCCACCGAATTTTGGCAATAAAGAAGGGTGTAAATTGATGATTTTCCCTTCGAAGTTTTGAATGAATTGTTCCGGTACTTTTCGCAGATAACCCGCAAGTACAATCCCGTCGATCTTCATCTCGCGGCAGAGAACCATCAGTACTTCAGCATCAGCCACGTCATCGTTGGATCGATAAAAGGTAGTAATGCCCAACTCACGCGCAGATGTAAGAACATCAGCATCTTCTTTATTGCTCAAAACAAACGCCACGTCAATCGAGCTATGATCCGCGAAATGGCGAATCAAATTAACGGCATTACTGCCTGTTCCTGAGGCAAATATCGCAACGTTTGTCTTTTGCATACCGCAAAGGTAGAAAGAGTCCGCAATCCCCTGCACAAAAAGGTTGGATTTTAGCAGTTTTTGTCAACTCCCTGCAATTCCATTGCATTCAACTCATCCGGAATTATAAGGCCGGTACCTCACCGGAAACAGATTCATCGAACAAGCGTCCCTTCCTGCTGATCTCTGTTGGGCACCCTGCCGGGTATGCTTACGTTCTAGACCGAATGGGGAAATCCAAGGATGAAGACATAGAATATTACGACTGAAATTTTGGTATTTGATAATTTGTGGTTTTCTTTGCGGCTGAATTAACCCTTAAAATAAGAAAAATGTCTGACGTTAAAGGAAAAGTGGTAGCTATCATTGTAGATAAGCTTGGCGTTGAAGAGAACGAAGTTGCAAACGAAGCGAGCTTCACAAATGACCTCGGAGCTGATTCACTGGATACGGTAGAGCTGATCATGGAATTCGAAAAAGAATTCAACATTGCTATTCCGGATGATCAAGCGGAAAACATCCAGACAGTAGGTGACGCGATTACTTACATTGAGGAGAACGCAAATCAATAGCAAAAGAAATAAATTCCGAACGAACGTTTCTCGTATGGAACTAAAGAGAGTTGTCGTCACAGGACTGGGTGCGCTCACCCCCATTGGAAATTCCATTCCCGAATATTGGGAAGGGCTAATCAATGGTAAAAGTGGTGCCGCTCCCATTACCCGTTACGACGCGTCTTCGTTCAAAACACAGTTTGCGTGTGAGCTCAAAGGATACAATGTAAACGATCACTTTGACCGTAAGGAAGCACGAAAACTGGACCCATTTTCGCAGTACGCCATGATCTCAGCTTCTGAGGCCATGGCGGATTCTGCACTGATGGAATCCGAGCCAAATACCGATCGAATCGGAGTGATCTGGGGCTCGGGAATCGGTGGTCTCCAGACCTTTCAGGATGAAGCGAAAGAATTCTTCACAGGAGACGGAACACCAAGAATGAATCCATTCTTCATCCCAAAGATGATTGCCGACATTGCAGCAGGCCACATTTCCATTAAATATGGATTGCGAGGGCCTAACTACGTTACGGTCTCTGCATGTGCATCTTCCACAAACGCCATTATTGATGCGTACAATTACATACGCCTCGGCAAGGCTGATGCCATTGTAACCGGCGGATCGGAAGCATGTGTGAACGAAATGGGAATGGGAGGATTCAACGCCCTGAAGGCACTCTCCACACGAAATGACTCACCCGAAACAGCATCACGCCCGTTTGATGCGGACCGCGACGGTTTTGTACTCGGAGAAGGGAGCGGAGCACTCATCCTGGAAGAATACGAACACGCAAAAGCACGAGGCGCAAAGATTTATGCCGAAGTAATCGGTGGAGGAATGTCGGGAGATGCGTATCATATGACAGCCCCGCATCCGGAAGGATTGGGAGCAAAGAACACCATGTTAGCCGCCATCGAAGATGCCGAAATTCACCCTTCGGAGGTGGACTATGTGAATGTTCACGGAACCTCTACACCACTTGGAGACATTGCAGAAGTCAAAGCCATTAAACAGGTATTTGGCGATCATGCATACAACCTCAACATCAGTTCAACCAAATCCATGACAGGTCACCTGCTTGGAGCCGCAGGAGCTATTGAGGCAATCGCAAGTATTCTGGCGGTGAAGAACGATAAGGTTCCACCCACAATCAATCACTTCACAGACGATCCTGAGATTGATAATCGGTTGAATTTTACGTTCAATAAAGCGCAAAAACGCACCGTAAATGTTGCCCTTTCCAACACATTTGGATTCGGCGGACACAACAGCACAGTGATCGTTAAAAAATACAACGGTTAATTGCTGGCCATCTTTCCTAAACTTTTTGGAAAATCCACTTCGAAGGACACGGAACTTACGCGCTTCATGGTCCAGCGATTCGGCTACCGACCCAAGAACGTTGACCTGTTTATCAGGGCATTGACCCACAAATCCATTTCCAATAAACAAGAAGGAGCGGTTTCTAACGAACGCCTCGAGTACCTCGGAGACGCCATTTTGGACGCCATTGTAGCACAGTTTCTCTTCGAGCGATTCCCTGACGAAGATGAAGGATATCTCACGAAGGTCAAATCCAAGATCGTAAGCCGACGAACACTGGGAATCATCGGACACGAAATGGAAATTCATCAGCACCTTCGGTACAATAAGAACCGCACAATCAAGCTGGAAACCATTGAAGGAAACGCTTTTGAGGCTCTCGTTGGGGCCATTTACCTCGATGGAGGTTTTCAGGGAGTGAAACAAAGCGTGCAAAACCACGTTTTTAAGAAGTATATTGACCTCAACCAAATTCTGGAGGAAGAGATCGACTTCAAGTCGCGCTTAATCATTTGGAGCCAGAAAAACCGACTTCCCATCCAATTCAATGTTATTTCCGAAGAAAACAGCGGAGCACATTGGGAGTACGCCGTAGTCGTTGTGATCAACAAACAAGAATACGGCCGCGGAACAGGATCCTCCAAGAAAAAAGCAGAGCAATCCGCAGCGAAAGAAACACTCGAACTCATTGGCGAACTTTGATTCGTTAAACATTCATACGAAATCCCAAAAGCATCATTGAAATCGCCCGTTGAATGCACATTGAATCCGTGCAACAGGAAAAGCAGATGTGAAATAGACGATTTTATAGAAGGAAAAGCTGTAAATTAGTAAAAAACCTACCTCATGAACCACATTCAAACCGGCCGGTATGGAGAAGACGTTGTGCGTCAATTCCTTCAGGTAAATGGACACGAAATCCTGAAAACAAACTATCGATTTCGAAGAGGAGAAATTGATTTGGTTACACTTCATCGAAATGAACTCATTTTTGTAGAGGTAAAAACCCGCAGAAGCAACCAGCGTGGAAGCGCGGCACTTAGCGTTCATCAAAAGAAACAGAGACAACTGATCGCCGCGGCAAATGCCTACATTCGGGAACATGGTCGAATTGAAGATGCCCGATTTGATGTCGTATTGCTTTCGTACGAGAATCGGTCACCCGGTATTGAACATATTCAACACGCGTTTTACCCAAGTCTCAGGTAGGCAATTATTCGCCTCGAAATATCCTATCTTTGCAGCAAATCCCAAATTATGAACAAAGGGAAAGGAAGTTCAAATAAGAGCGGAGTCCGTAAAGGACAAAGCAACAAATCGCAACGCGGATCGTTTAAAGGTAAAAGCGGCGAAGGTTCTGCAAAGAAGTTAAAAGCGGGTGCAAAAGGCCGTAGTAAGTACATCGACCATAAAAATCGTCAGAAAAAGGGAGATCCGCTTCCGAATTTGATGAGCGATGAAGTTCGTTTGAATAAGTTCATTGCCAACGCAGGAATTTGTTCGCGTCGTGAGGCAGACGTTCTCATTCAAACCGGTGTGGTTTCGGTAAACGGTGAGGTCGTAACTGAAATGGGATACAAGGTAAAGCCGGGAGATACCGTTCAATATGACGGAGAAACGGTTTCCCTGGCAACAAAACGATATGTTTTGCTGAACAAACCGAAGGGGTTTTATACCGAATTGGACGATCCGATGGGCCGTAAAAACGTAGTGGAACTCATAAAGAAAGTGTGCAAGGAAGTCGTATATCCGATGGATCGGATGACAAAGGACACAACGGGTCTTATGTTGTTTACGAACGACACGGATTTGGCCAAAAAACTCGGGCATCCGAAGCACAAGCCGCTCAAACTTTACCATGTTACGCTCAATCAACCCATACGGGCTGAGGATCTTGAGAAATTGCGTGGTGGAGTGCGACTCGACGATGGTAGCTTCCACGCTGAACAAGTCGAAATTGTGGATGAAAGCGAAGGATACGAAGTAGGGATCGCACATCGATCGGGTCAGAAGCAGGCGGTTCAGCGTGTGATAGAATCTCTCGGCTACAAAGTGAAAAAATTAGACCGGGTTTCGTATGCAGGACTCACGAAGAAAGACCTGCCTCGCGGATATAGCCGTCATTTGACAGAGAAGGAAGTTGCATTTTTAAAAATGAACACGTGAAAAAAATGGGAATACTCTTCGTGATTGGGGCAGTGATCTCTTCGTGCAGTTCAGAGGAGAAGCTCACATCTGAGAATGAATTTTACGAGTACTTCTATCCATATGATACCCTCACCAAAGTGTATGTTTACCGCGATGTGAAAAGCGGAATTGACGAGCAATTCCATTGCGTGTACGGAATTGAGGATTCTCAAGGGAAACATATCGTTGTGGAGACCTTTTCTGAGGATGGACGTATTCTGGAGGCAATCAACTATAGCATTGACAGTCTGAATGTGATGGATCACATGGTTGTCGATGCGCAGAAGATTAAAAACGCAGCAAGCATAGGTGAAGCCCAGCTCATGCCGCTCGACAGAACAACACAAGGCGTATTTTCAAGTGTATTTCCGGTCACCGATTCAACCTTGTTTTTGAAAGAAGTCAAACGGATGTACGATCGTGAATTATCGATAGCGGTGATGGGCGAGAAGGCGGACGCGGTTTGCTTCAGGGAAGAGTTGATTTTGACCCTGATGAATCCGTTTACAAAGGAACAGGGAGCCCGGGGAATCAACACGCTGAATTACTACGCCAAAGGGTATGGGTTGGTTGAGTGGTTCGACGATCCCGAAAAACAGAGCCACTGGAAACTGGAGAAGATCATCTCCCGGGAAGAGTTCACGAAAATACTGAGCCGATGAGGATAGTAATGGTTGCAATATTGATCCTTCTGGGCAATGAACAGCCATTTGCTCAAAGCGTGTGGAAGAATAAAAAGCAGAAAGTATCCCATGCACAGGGAACACTATTCGGCTATTGGGGATACAATCGTTCTGTTTTTTCCAATAGCAACATTCGGTTTGTGGGGCCTGGTTACGATTTTGCACTCGGTGGAGCTCAAGCCCACGATAATCAAACACCATTTGGGGCAACCTATTTCCATCCACTGAAAATTACAGTTCCGCAATACAACACGCGAATCGGATACTATTTCAAGCATCACTGGGCACTTTCCGTCGGGCATGATCACATGAAATACATATTGGCTGATCAAAATGAAGTAACACTCAGTGGAAGGGTGAATCCGGGGATCGACGAAACGGGAAGCTGGTCAGGAACCTATTCCGGCGAACAGATCACAACGAACCGAGAGCTTTTTCACTACGAGAACTCCAATGGCGTCAATTATCTCCGGGCTGAATTAACACGAACAGATATGCTGCTTGCATTCGGACAGGAAAGACAATTCGTGATTTCCTCGAATTTGGGAGTAGGTTTGGGTGGACTGATTTCATACAACGACTTCCGATTTGGTGGAAAAGAAAGCAGGAAAACGATTTCAATGTCGGGATATGGCGTGTCCGGGCACCTCGGATTGCGCTTCGAGTTTTTCAGACACGTGTTCTTTCAGACGAATTTAAGCACCGGTTTGCACCACCAGATGAAGGTTCGCACTCGTGCAAACGATCCGACATCTTTCGCAAGACACCTGTACGGTTTCGCGCAGTTCGACGCAGGGTTGGGATTCCTCCTTTACCTCCGGCCAACAAACGATTGCGATAGCTGCCCTGTGTGGTAGATTTACTCTGGCGTATGTTTGCCCTTGGCAATTCTGAAATCTGCACGGTAGTAGAAAATGGGTAGGAATCCGAGCTGATAACGTTCAGCAGTTGGTGTAGCCGTTGGGTCAAACAAATCGGGAGCATACGACAATCCAAGCAAGTTCTGACGGCCTGTGATGTTCACTAAATCCAAACCGATTTCGTGTGTTACTTTGTCCGCATTCAGCTTCCAGTTAATCTTAGCGTCAATGCGCAAATAATCAGGAAACTGAAGGCTATTAAACCCGTCGTTCAGGAAAATTACTTCTTGCAGATACGCCGATTGAACCACATCAACCGGACCGTACAACTTACCGCCCGCATACGTTCCTTTGAAACCGAGAGAGAGGGTGTTCTTATCACCGATTTTAAACTCTTTCCCAGCGAGTAGGTTTGCGATGTAGTTGCCGTTATAGGAAGTATTTCGCTCAATACCGTCACTCGCAACATATTTTGAGTCAAACAAGGTTCCTGAGAACAAGAAATAAAACGAATTATCGAAGAATTTCTGAAGTGTGACTTCCACTCCATAATTCGTTCCTGTACCGGTATTTTTCAACTCAGTGGGAAAGAAGCGGGCAAATCCACTACCCATATTGATGAGGCTGAACGCCGTCGTATCATCTGCGGTTACCGGGATATTGTACAAGTGCTGATAATACGCCTCTGCTTTTAAGTTGAGGTTTTTCCCAAACGATTTCTGATACCCGACCCCTGTGTGAATGCTTCGCGAGAAATCCATGTTTCCATTGATCAGGTTTCCATCTCCGTTCGGATCGTAGAAATACGTATACATCGGCTGCGTCATACTGTGCATTCCTGCACCGGCTGATAAAGCAGATGTGTTGCTCAATCGCCATTTCCATCCAACCCTGGGTTCGACAATGCTTACGCTGTTGCTTTGCGAAAAGTACTGATTGTGTATTCCGGCGGTGAAGTCCATGTTCTCGTTCATGCGCCATTTCCATTGTACAAACCCCTGAAGTAAAGCTGCTGAACCTTGATAATCCCATCGGTTCACAAATGAAGTATGTGTCGGGTTCAGGATTGAATCAACCATGTTGAAGAAAATGAGATCTGCATTGATCCCATATTTGATGAGGTGGCGCTTGTTGAATTTGTGATTTACACTTGCATACGCACTTGCACGATCGATGAAGTACGAGTATGCCAACAAGGGGTAAATGCTATCCCCTGCAGGATTATACAGTTCAATCACCGAGTCTCCATTGGCATAAATGGTGTCGTGGCGAACCAAGTAATCATGATTGGATCGTTGGTGTTCCTGTGAATACGCAAATGTCGTCTGGAAGAATGTCTTCTCGTTAATCGGTTTCTTGTAAGTAAGGCCGCTCACGAACATTTGTGTACGGAACCGCTGGTCTCGATCCCCTTCCCCATACAGTTCCTGAGAGGCATCTGTCGAGGACAGGTTTAACGGATATTGCTCTGAAATCAGGATGTCAATTTTACTGGCTCCACCCATTCCCCACCAGGATAATGCACCGCCGTTTTTGAGTCTCCAGTTGAATTTAAAAGCACCGTCTCCATAGGTGGGTACGGCATCTGTTCCGATTTGAATCCCCAGCACCTGAAACAAACTCAAGGTAGAGTAACGACCTATTACGAGGTAGCTTGAGCGATCTCCCATTGGGCCTTCAGCCATAAGTTCGGTTCCAAGGAAGCCAAACTGACCGGTTAACTCGTGCTGGTTTGTGTTTCCTTTTCGCAATTTGAGATCGAATACGCCGGAAGTGGAATTTCCGTATTCAGCCGGAAATGCACTCATCAGGAAGTCAGAGTTTCCAAGAATCTTGTTGTTCAGGATAGAAACAGGTCCACCGGTACTTCCTGTAATGGCGAAGTGGTTCGGGTTTGGAATGTCAATTCCTTCAACTTTCCAGACAACACCCAAAGGCGAGTTGCCTCGGATGACAATGTCGTTTCGGGAATCGTCTGCTCCGCCCACACCTGCGAAGTTTGACGCCATACGAGCGGGGTCCGATCGCGAACCGGGGTATCGATCGGTTTCGGACACGCTAAATTGTTGCGCACCGTTCAGGGCCAATTCATTGATTACTTCTCCTTTTTTTCTGCCCGTAACAACCACTTCTTCCTGATCAAGAAAACTTTCCTGAAGTGGAACCTGAACCACTGTTTCCTTACCGGAATTCACCTCGATGGTAATCGATTTGTTATCGTATGTCAGGTACGTGGCGACCAGTTGATGCTTACCAACCGGAACATTCTTGATTTCAAAGTTTCCTTCTGTATCCGAAAGCGTTCGGAGGTTTCGAACGTTTGTGTCGGCAGTAAACACCTGAAGTTTTACTCCGTACAATGGGAATTTGCTCTCGGAATCGAAGACGGTACCGCGAACGGATTGAATCGGACTTTGTGCAAAAGTGAAGGAGGTAAAAAGTAGAGTCAGTAGTGGGATTAGTAAACGTATCATAGAAGTTTATTTTTGAGAGGATACATACTTTTCGTACTCTTCCGTTGTCCAGGGTTTGATGTAAACCTTTGTAAAATTAAAGTAATTCAGGGCGTTGAAATGAAAGTTCCGAACGTACGAATAGGCAATTTCAATGTCCCCGGTATACCAAAGGGGAATGATCGGTGGATCTTTCATCAACTCGACTTCAGCCTTCGATAACAAGCGCATCTGATCCGTCATTTTTTCGGCTTTGAGTGCCTGCTCGAAATACGTGTCGAACTGCTTGTTTGTGTAGCGGGACATGTTAATCGGAGACGGGATGAGGCTGTCGTCAGGAACATTCGCTCCGTAAAAACTCATGAGAAAGCTCTCCGGACTCGGATAGTCAGCGTTCCAGCCACTTCGGAAGATATCACCATTTCCGATTTTGTAGTCTTCCTTCAACATGTTGAACTCCGAACCTTCGATGTTGACCGTAATCCCAAGTACGCGCTTGATCTGTTTTGAAAATTCATCGGCGATTTCCAAATGAATTTCATTGATATTGTAGCGTAATTCCACAACACCGAAACCTTTCCCGTCTGGATATCCGGCCTCAGCAAGAAGCTCGCGCGCTTTTTCCGGGTCATATTTGTACGAGGCTTCCTTAACCTCCGCAAAGTTGTATCCCTTCAGGGCCTTTTGGATCGGTGGTGTGATTCCGTAATGCCCCAGATCGTAGTACTGGTTGCGCAAGATATTTTGACCCAGCACCTCCCTGTTAACCGCATAATTAAATGCCTGCCGAACCTTTGGATTCTTGAAGCGCGGATCAAGCATATTGAAAAAGTAGAAATTCGTTTCCAACAGCGGATTTTCCGCAAGAATCAACTTGGGAGGAGCGGAGTTGAAGTCTTCGATGCGATCATCGAGCATTCGCGCAATCCGACTGGTCGGAAGACCGACGATGAGGTCTGTCTTGCCCGATTCGAACAAATCAAGTTGTTCCAACTTTCGTGATTGAAATAAGAATACGAGACTGTCCAGGTAGGGAAGTGCATTTCCTTCTTTATCGTTGAGGTAGTAATCGTTGTTTTTTACAAGGATCAACGAGGGCTGACTGCTGTTTGTATGCTTGGCATACCGGAACGGACCCGTTCCGATGATGTCGGTTTCGAGATTTTTTTCAATGATTCGGTGCGAGACAATTGACGCGCTGATATTTGCTAGCTTGTACAGAAAGTTATGGTCGCTGTGTGTGAGCTCAAAACGAACAGAATTACCATCGCAAACGATTCCACTGATGGTCTTCGATTTTCCCTCGTGAAAGTCGTTTGCTCCCTGAACAAGGTCCTTCAGAACGTGAGAATACAATGGGGTATCCGATCCGTCCGACTCTTTCCCACACCCCATTTCAAAGGTCTTTTGAACATCTTTTGTAGTCAACAATCGATCATCATCCGAATTGAAAACATCATGCGGATGAAACCGGACGCCTTCTCGCAATGTAAACTCATATATTTTTCCGTCGTTTTTGCTCGACCATTTTTCAGCAATTTTCGGAACAATTTTGAGCGTCTTCGGATCGATGTCCACCAGGCATTCGGTAATTTGGGAAATAACGGTTGCCGAATATACGTCATATACCTGGCGGGGAATGTACGTAGAAGGTTCATTGCTGAGGGCCATGGTTAGCGTACCTCCGGCATACTCGAACTGTTGCTTTTCCACACCACTGCAGTTGTAGAGAAATACAATCAGCAGCAGTAATGTGAAGAGACGCCTCATATTAAGTAATATTCAAACCTACAAGAATAAGAAAAATACACAAAAAATGCGGATGTAGTTGCGCAATTCAGTTGCTTTCGAATCCAATGTTCGAATGGGGCTCCTGCTTATTCCTGCGGAGTCGGCGTAAAAATCTGCCGTGAAACTTGGTAGCATTGCTCAAAACCTGTTATATTTGTGCATTCAATTGAAAAAGCCGGCCCTCGCCGGCGTTTCAGGGAGTTAACGACTGGTGAACGTGAAAATGGTTAACGTTATTCTGCTTTTTTTGGGCCTGGTGATTTCTCCGTCTTTGATGGCATCATTGTCTGTGGAGGGCACGTATCAAGGTAAGAATTTGTATGTTCAGAATCCAATGGATGACGAAGGATTTGGATACTGCGCGATGAAAGTTACCGTGAATGGGGATATCATGCCGGTGGGAACCAATCGTGGCGTTTTTGAAATCGATTTTTCGCAATATAATATTGGAATTGGAGAACCTATATTTGTTGTGATTGAACACAATGATGGATGCAAGCCGAAAGTGTTGAATCCGGAGGTTCTCTTGCCGCAGTCCACGTTTGTTATTGAAATCATGACGATTTCCAATCAAGGTAAACTGGAATGGAAAACTTCCAAAGAGCGCGGAAAACTTCCTTTTGTGGTTGAGCAGTACCGCTGGAATAAGTGGGTGCCGGTTGGAGAAGTTGAAGGAAAAGGTGGAGAACAGATCAATTCGTATGAATTCGATGTGACACCGCATTCAGGAGAAAACACAGTTCGTGTTGTTCAAACGGATCACTCAGGGTTGAAACGACCATCAAAGGAAGTGAAATTCACATCGAACACACCTGTGATTACAAAATCGCCGGCAAAGGTTAAGAACGAGATCAGGTTCAGTGCGAATGGCTCACCAGCTGATACGCGTTATGAGATTTACGACGCACACGGAAACGTTGTGAAAAAAGGAGTAGGATCGAAAGTGAATTGCTCAAACCTGATTCGCGGCATATATTATATTAGTTTTGACAATTCCAACGAGAAGTTCATCAAGAACTAATCGGTAAAGAGAACAGATTCGATCCCTCCATGGCACTGCTTCGGGGGGATTTATATTTTCATACGTATGATAAAACGCATTGAGCACCTGGGTATCGCTGTAAAAAGTCTGGAAGAATCGCTTCCTGTTTTTGAAAGTTTGCTGAACACAGCTTCTTACAAGAAAGAAATTGTGGAGTCCGAAGGGGTTCGCACGGCCTTCTTGCGCGTGGGTGAATCCAAGATTGAACTGTTGGAGGCGACGAATAGCGATTCTGCAATTGCGAAGTTTCTGGAGAATCAGCGACAGGGTTTTCACCACGTTGCATTTGAAGTGAATGATCTTGATGCCGAGCTGGAAAGACTTACAGCAAAGGATTTTCAATTAATTCACACCACACCGAAAGACGGTGCAGACAATAAGCGCATCGCATTCCTGCACCCGAAATCAACGTCTGGGTTACTCGTGGAACTTTGTCAGGAAAAGACAGACTGAACGTCCATTGGAGGAACGAGGTGAATGGTCGAAATTCCAATGCGTTTTGCCCCTTCAATGTGCTGAATGGAATCGTCGATAAACACGGTACGCTCGGGTCGAAGATTCTGCTCCTCACACACTCGTTTGAAAATCGCCGGATCCGGTTTTCGCATTTGCATTTCATGCGAAAAATAAATGTGATCGAAACAATCTTCAAAAAGGATGTCCGAACTTTGTTCCCATTCCCGTAACGCCTTTTCAATGTGGATGGAATTGGTGTTACTCAACAAAAACACCTGATATTTCTTTCGAATTTCCACCAATAATTCGATGCGCTCTTCGGGGACATTCAAAATCATGGCGTTCCATGCATGAACAACCTGATTGGGGGTTACTCCCTTTGGAAGCAAATCCAAGAGTCCGTTCAAGAAGTGCTGAGCAGAAATCCGACCCGTTTCGATATCGTCGAACAATTGCGATTGCTTCGCCTGTGAA
>JAURNA010000356.1 GCA_030830385.1 Crocinitomicaceae bacterium
CATTTCCTTGTATTTGGTGTTGTGTTTTGCTTAGGCTTTGACCTTTGCGTATTTGAACAGTTGCTCGAATAGGCTTTCCAATCGTCGTTTGTGAAGGTCGTGAGACCCTTCTGCTGTAGCAGCAGATGATTGACGGAATATTCCGTGGAGTTTCTCTCCCGGTCCTTTCCAATCTCTCATTGCCATTGCCATGTAGTTCCATGCTCCCATGTTTTCCGGTTCTTCCTGAGCCCAGAGAACGTTTGCTGCATTTTTGAACGTACCAATCGCTTCGTGAATCTGTTTTTCAGGGAATGGATAGAGCTGCTCAACGCGAACGAAGGCCATGTTGCCAATTTCCCGGTTGTTTGCCCGTTCGGTAGCTTCATAGTAGAATTTACCTGAGCACAATACAACGGTTTCTACTGAATCATTGACAGAATCCTGATCAACGATCACCTCCTGAAATCCTCCTGTTGACATTTCGTCGAGTGAGGAAACAGCCCTTGGATGGCGAAGAATCATTTTCGGAGAGAATACCACTAGTGGTTTTCGGAATTCGCGCTTCAACTGACGGCGCAACAAGTGGAAATGGTTGGCTGGCGTAGACGTATTCACCACTTGAATGTTCAAGTCTGCGCATTGCTGTAAAAAGCGTTCCATACGTCCGCTAGAGTGCTCTGCTCCCTGACCTTCATACCCATGTGGAAGCAACATCACAAGTCCACTTTGAGTGGCCCATTTGTCTTCGCCGGCAGTAATGAACTGGTCCACCATGATCTGCGCGCCGTTGTAGAAATCTCCAAATTGTGCTTCCCAAATTGTCAATCCTTCCGGGCATGCGAGTGAGTATCCATATTCAAATCCCAGTACGCCATACTCAGACAGGAACGAGTTGTAGATGGAGAATTCTGCCTGGTTATCCGAAAGCATGTTCAACGTTACGATTTCTTCTTCGGTATCTTCCGTTTTAACAACAGCGTGCCGGTGAGAGAACGTACCGCGCTCTACATCCTGACCTGAGATACGAACAGGGTGTCCTTCGGCGAGTAACGTTGCATACGCAAGCATTTCTGCAGCTCCCCAGTCGAGTCGATCTTCTTCAATTCCTGCCAAACGATCACGGAAAATTTTGGAAATTTTCCGGAAGTATTTTTTCCCCTCGGGAAGCGTTGCGAGTTTCTTCCCCAGTTCTGACAGGGTCTTTTTCGCAACTCCTGTTTTTGGGGATGTAAGGAAATCGTCAGAGTTAGCTGTTCGGAAATTTTCCCAGACATCGCTCAGGAAGTCGTAGATCAATGCGCGATCCCGTGTTTTGGAAGCGGTGAATTCTTCCTCCAGGTACGCGTTGTAATCATCGATCAGTTTTTGTGCTTCCTCTCTGGTGATCACTCCTTCGCTCTCCAGTTGATTGAAGTAAATATCACGTGGGTTCGGGTGATTTGCAATGATGTTGTACAGGCTCGGCTGCGTGAATTTTGGCTCATCCCCCTCGTTGTGTCCGTACTTTCGGTATCCGAGTAAATCGATGAAAACGTCACTGTTGAAGTGCTGACGATATTCAATGGCAATTTCCATTACCTGAATTACCGCTTCCACATCATCGGCATTGATGTGAAATACCGGACAAAGCGTGGTTTTTGCCACATCTGTACAGTAAGTAGAGGAGCGTCCATCGAGGTAATTCGTTGTAAATCCAACCTGATTGTTTGCCACGATGTGAATGGTTCCGCCCGTTTTGTATCCTTTCAGATGGGCCATTTGAACCGTTTCGTACACAACTCCCTGACCTGCGATAGCAGCATCTCCGTGAATCAATACGGGACATATGCGTTTCACGTCTCCTTCCAGCACATGATCCAGTTTTGCGCGGGCGATTCCTTCCACAACCGGATTCACCGCTTCAAGGTGCGAGGGATTGGGAGAAAGTGTAAGCGTTAGTTCCTTTCCTTTTTCGGATTTGATGAATGAAGTAAAGCCCTGATGGTATTTTACATCACCGTCGAAATTGACGTCTGTATCAAATTCTTTTCCTTCGAATTCACGAAAAATATCGCGCGGGCGTTTTTCGAAAATATTGGTCAATGTGTTCAAACGACCCCGGTGGGCCATTCCAACTACAAATTGTTCTACTCCTTTATCGGCTCCTTTTTGAACCAAAGCATCCAAAGCCGGAACAAGTGCTTCCAATCCTTCAATTGAAAAGCGCTTCTGTCCAACAAACTTCTTTCCAAGGAACGATTCGAACCCGGCAGTGGTTGCCAGTTTTCGATAAATTTCTCGTTTGGTTTCCGGGTCATATTGTGGACGATTTTTCAGCTCAATTGCGTTCTTGAACCAATTCACGCGCCCCGGTTCCCGCATGTACATGTATTCGATTCCGATGGATTGGCAATAGGTAGCTTCCAGATGATCGATGATTTTGCGAAGAGGGGACGGTCCCAGACCAATTTCTTCTCCCGCCTGAAAAACAGTGTCGAGATCTGCTTCTTCCAAGCCAAAGTTTTCAATTGCCAGATTCGGGGAATACGTTCTCCGGTCTCGAACGGGATTGGTTTGCGTAAATAAGTGGCCCCGACCTCGATAGCTATTGATCAGGTTAATGACACGAAATTCTTTTTGGAAGTTTTCCGGAACGCCTTCATCTTCGTAACGGGTTCGGGCAAAATCAAATCCTTCGAAGAATTTTTGCCATCCGATATCTACACTTTCCGGATCCTGGAGGTATTGTTTATACAGATGATCGATCGCCGTCACATCTGCATTCCCCACATACGATACTTTGTCCATATTTTTCTGAGCAGTTGCAGAAAAACAAAGGTAGCCAATTTGGACACGTAATCTTTATTTAAAATTGAAAATAACGGCGGAATGTGTTGAATTTTTAATAGGGGAATCCTTCTTGCATTTGATGGATCCGCATTTCAGAACCGGGATCGAAGGAACACTTTGTACGCCTCGCGCCTGATGAGTATGTCGCTGAGTGCATCGGCAAACTCGGAGTCGTCCAGCAGTCCTACAAAAAAATCTTCGGGAAGATCCACCTGATACATGAGTTGGAACAGGGATTCATCGGATTTTTGAATCGCCTTGAAAATCAATTCTTTCATCAGGGAATGAAGTTCCTCGTAGGGCAAAACACGGTTGGATAGAGACGGACGTACCTCGAATCCGGTCATTTGGAGATCTTTCGAGAGTTGCCGCTGGGTTTTCAGAGCGAAATCTCCGTCCTTCCAGGAAGTTGTGATCTGATCCTTTGCGAGTAGATATTTCATCAGAACACCACCTCGATCCAGACACATTCCGAATTGGGCACGGTGATCATTCCGCTGGTGATCATAAAGCCCAGATCGTCCTCAACCTCGTAAGCCACTACCTTTGAGTCTTCGCCGTTTGTTGCAATTGCTTGTCGGAAACCATCCATGCTGTTGCAGGCAGGTTGCTGATTGACCCATTCGGAGAGCTCAATCGTTCCGGCGAACGATCCGTCTGTTCGAATGCGCAATTCATTCACTCCAAAAACCTCCAGATTGTCTTTGGTGTTTTCATCGAACCAGAAAATCAAACGACCATCGTATGTACAGGAATTGTCGTCTTTGATTGCGCGTTCATCAAAATCCGGGGACAGCGGATCTATGCATCCTTTGTTTCGACAGGATATCGCAATGATGCTTAGCAGGGTAAACAGGACAATACGTGTTTTCATGACGTTATGGTTTTCAATAGTTCATTATACAGAAATAATGCCAAAACGCATCATGAAAATGCGCGAATTGAAAATAAAATGATCCTGTTCCGGATCGAAATCTGTTTATACGAACGGTTTTCATCGAACCTCGTAACCCGGACCGAAGTTCTTTTCGGGAGAGACAAAACTGAGTTCACCTTTGTCGTTTTCGGCCATCAAAATCATTCCCTGAGACTCTACGCCGCGAATTTTTCGGGGTGCGAGGTTCATGAGTACGGTAACCGTCTTTCCAATCACTTCATCGGGAGAAAAGTGTTGCGCGATTCCGGAAACGATGGTTCTCTGATCAAGACCGGTATCTACGGTCAACTTGAGCAGTTTATCGGCTTTTTCAACTTTTTCCGCGGTCAGAATCCTGCCCAGACGAATGTCCATTTTCATGAAGTCATCGTAGGAAGTTTCCTCCTTTTGCGGATCAAATTTCGTTTCTGTCATATTGATTGCGTTCAGTTTTTCGACCTCAGCTGCCACAAATTCGTCCTCAATTTTCCGGAATAAAATGGAAGGCTTGTTGATCTGATGTCCAATTGGCAGCGCATCTACGCGTTCACCATCCGACCATTCGTTCTGAGAGAAATTCAGGAATTCTGAAATTTTCTTTGCAGTTGACGGGAGGAAGGGCTTGAGGACAACTTCAAGATTCGCAGTGATTTGTAGCGCGATGTACATGATCGTTTTCACTCGATTGGCATTCGCTTCATCTTTTGCCAACTTCCAGGGTTCCCTATCTGCCAGGTACTTATTCCCGATGCGAGCGAGATTCATTGCTTCTGCCTGAGCTTCGCGGATTTTGTAGGCATATACGAGCTTGGAGATACGATTCGGAACGCTCTTGATTTCCTCCAGAATAGCCGTGTCTTCATCGGTAAAAGACCCGGGTTCGGGAACAATTCCTCCGTAATATTTGTGGGTCAGAACCAACGCACGATTAATAAAGTTGCCCAGCACATCGGCCAGTTCATTATTCACACGAGACTGGAATTCCCTCCAGGTGAATTCACTGTCTTTGGTTTCCGGAGCAATTGCTGTTAAGGTGTATTTAAGCTCATCAATTTTATCCGGGTGATCCGCAAGGTATTCATGCAGCCAAACGGCCCAATTTCTGGAAGTTGAAAATTTTCCGCCTTCGAGGTTCAAAAATTCATAGGCGGGCACATTGTCCGGGAGGATAAATCCTTCGTGTGCCTTCAAGAGTATCGGGAAAATAATCGCGTGGAACACGATGTTGTCTTTGCCAATAAAATGAACAAGCTTTCGATCTCCGGTCCAGTAATCCTCCCAGTTTTTCCCTTGGTCCAAAGCCCATTGTTTTGTAGCCGAGATGTATCCGATGGGAGCGTCAAGCCAAACGTACAGGACTTTGCCTTCACCTCCGGCAACAGGTACTTTCACACCCCAGTCCAGATCGCGCGTCATCGCCCGAGGCCGCAAACCGCTGTCAATCCAGGACATGCATTGACCGACGACTTGGTTTCTCCATTCCTTCGGATTGTGTTGTTGAACACCGTCCAACGTCCCTTCCTGAATCCATTCTCTGAGCCAGCCCTCATGACGCTCCATGGGAAGGAACCAGTGGGAGGTTGTTTTCAAAACAGGAGTTTTTCCACTCAGTGCAGACACTGGATGGATCAGTTCTTTTGGACTCAGCGCCGTTCCGCAGTTTTCGCATTGGTCTCCGTACGCTCCTTCGTGGGAACAGATGGGGCAGTTTCCGCTGATGTATCGATCGGCCAAAAACTGCCTGTATTCCTCATCGTAATATTGTTCAGTCGTTTCTTTTGTAAAGTGACCCTTTTCCTCCAATACCTTGAAGAAATCCTGAGCGGTTTCATGGTGCAACTTGGACGAAGTACGGTGAAAAATATCAAAAGAAATACCGAAGTCTGTGAACCCATTTCGAATAATACCGTCGTATTTATCAACGATTTCCTGGGGTGAGATGCCCTCTTTTTTTGCTCGAAGTGTGATGGCCGCTCCATGTTCGTCGCTTCCACAGATAAAGGCTACATCATGGCCGTTCATTCGCAGGAAGCGTACAAAAATATCAGAGGGAAGGTACACTCCTGCGACGTGTCCCAGATGAAGTGGACCATTCGCATAAGGAAGTGCAGCTGTTACGGTATATTTCGATGTACTCATATATAGAAAAGACTGCAACAAATGTAAAGAGTTAAGACGGTTCCAACTACAATTCTTTGTGTAAACGCAGTCTGGACTCTGTGAGTTTCGCCTGCGGCAAGGGTTACACCCCTGATAAAATTCAGAAAGATGTGCCTATTTGCGTGGAAAACGTGGCAAACAGTAGTCATAGGGAATCTGAAACAGGTGAACAGTGCATTTCGCTCGGGTGATTTCACAGAGAGTTTGGTGAGATATTCGATAAAAGAGCCAAATTGATAGACGAGAATGCCATTTTTATAGACGGTGCGCTATTTTTTTTCTGATTTACCAGATATGTTTTAACTTGGCCCATGGCAATTAGTCCCCTGATCAAAATCAACTATGAAGGGATTTTTAAACTACTGATATGAAACTTCTACTACTGACGTTAGGCGTCATCGCTTCGTCCGTTTGCTATTCACAAAAATGGACAGAAGAGCACGAGGCCGTACTGGCGAAATTCCAACTTTTGAAAGAAGATACAAGAGGACTTCAGTTTGTACCTCATGGCACCTCTGGCTGTGAAAAGGAATTCTCAACAGCACGTGAAGCACTTGAATATTTCTTTGCCCCAGGCCCAATGCATGACGTATTGGTCTTGTGTGTAAAGGATTTTGGTGAAGCTGCTGACAGTAAAGGCGAATTGCTCGACTTGTATCACATTGTCGATCTGTATGTCATTCTGACTGCAGAAAAAATAAACGAATGACGTCACGATGAAAATGAAAAACAATTTGAATCTGAAACGCGACTTCCTGACATTGTCCGCGTTGGTTTTCCTGATTCTTACATCGGGTAATCTTCTCGCCGCAGGGGGAGTTGGTGGAAGCTTGAACTGTGGCATGAATGGTTCATACACCATGCCGAACAGCACCTCTACATGTAACCCAACAATAACGAACTGCTTCTTCGGTCCGTCGTATTATACTGGGAGCGATGTGGATTGCGATGGCTGCGAGGATGTAGATTACTCAATAGAGAACAACACATTTTTCTCATTCACCGGCCCGGCCGGGTCAGGATGTGTAGACTACGACTTTGTTTTTACGCCCACTTTTGACCTGAATCTTCAGGCAACAATTTTTCCTCCCGTAACCGGAACTACGCCATGTGGGTGCACAGGTTATGACGGAAACAACTCTGAAGAGAATGGCTCAGGTCCGGCTTCAACGGGAAATTCGTTTACGCTGAGCGTGACGATATGTGACGGAGAAACCTGGACAATTATGACGGACGGATATGGCGGAGATATGGACGGTTCCTACACCATACAGGTCGTCTGTCCGTGCGCACCTGTGGTCATAACGGCATTAGCATCTCCGACACCCATCTGTTCAGGTGATAGCTCCACCCTGACGGCTAGTGGTGCGGGTGCGGGCGGAACGTATTCTTGGACACCAACCGGAGGGTTGAGTTCAACAACAGGAGCAACGGTGACGGCAACCCCGGGAACCACCACCACATATACAGTGACAGGAACAGATTCATTGGGTTGTGAAGGAACAGCGGATGTAACGGTAACAGTATTCCCACTAATTGTGGTGGATGCAGGTCCTGATCTGAATATTTGTGATGGAACCACTGTGACAATCGGAGCCGACCCGATTGCTAACAACGAAGGAGAACCCTACCTATGGGACAACGGTGCCGGTTCGGGAACCCTCGATTTATCAGGGGGAGGACAGGATCATGGTCAGGCGGATGTTGCGCCCACAATAACGACTACGTACACAGTAACTGTCGGTACGGGAGCTTGTGCAGGATCGGATCAGGTTACAGTGACTGTAAACCCAGTACCAGATGCCGGAACCGACGGAGCGATTACGCTTTGTACCAGCGGTGCATCTACAGATTTGTTTGACGAATTAGGGGGAACTCCACAAACAACAGGAACCTGGAGTGGACCTTCGGCATTAGGCGGTGGTTCCTCCGGAACATTCGACCCATCAACGATGTCCGCAGGGGTCTACACATACACCGTAAGCGCCTTAGGATGCCCGAGCGCCACAGCAACTGTAACGGTGACGCTGGATTTTGCGCCTGACGCGGGAACCCCCGTAGCAATTACACGCTGTTCAGCAGACGCTGTGGTTAACTTACTGGATGAATTAGGAGGTACACCAGATACAGGTGGTTCCTGGAGTGGCCCATCAGCACTCGGAGGTGGTGACAACGGCACCTATGACCCGGCATCAATGAATCCCGGGGTATACACGTACACAGTAGTCGGATCCGGTGTTTGTCCTGATGCTACAGCGACGGTTACGATTACGTTGAATATGACACCAACTCCTGACGCGGGATCCAATACAACAATTTGTCAGGGTGAATCCATCACCATTGGAGCAGATCCAATTGATCCGGGTGCAGAAGGAGCAAACTATTCGTGGAATAATGGAGCCGGATCTGGTGTGCTTGATTATACAGGAGGTCAAGATAACGGACAAGCAACCGTAACGCCAGCTACCACAACGGCATACGTAGTAACGGTAGACAACAATGGGTGTATCGCGACCGATAGTGTCATTGTAACCGTTACCCCCGCTCCGGTATTGGATCCCATTGCAGATGTAACAGCATGTGAGAGTTACACACTCCCTGACATTACAGGTATAAACCTTACCGGAAATGAGCAATACAACACACAATCAGATGGTTTGGGAACTCCTTACGCAGAAGGAATGACGATCGATTTCGCCGATTCCCCTACGTATCCGGTGGTACTTTATGCATACGATGTTGCCGGAGTTTGTGATGATAATGAGCCATTTACATTGACCATTCATCTCATTCCTACCCCTGATGCAGGAATAGATACTACGATTTGCCAGGGTGAGTCCATAACGTTAGGTGCAGATCCAATTGATGATATTGAAGAAGCAATGTATTCGTGGGATAACAATGGAGGATCGGGTACACTCGACCTTACGAACCCGGGAATAGACAATGGCCAAACAACATTGATTCCGTCGGGTACCACAACATATATCGTTACGATTGACAACAATGGGTGCATTGGAACAGATGATGTAATCATTACGGTAACCCCGGCACCCGATGTAACAAGCCCCGGTATGATATCTGGTTGCGACAGCGTTCAGCTTCCGGGAATTACAGGAACAAACCTTTCAGGCAACCAGACGTATTACGACGGATCGGCAGGAACCGGCGCAGAGCACACCGCAGGAGACTGGATTACAACGAGTGGAACCTACTATGCGTACGATGTAGTCGGATCATGCTCTGATGAAGAAACATTCACGATTTCAATCACGCCCACACCGGATATCAATCCCATTGCTGCCATGACAGGTTGTGACAGTGTTCAGCTACTAACGATTACCGGAACGAATCTTACCGGTGGCGAAGCATATTACAGCGGATCGGGAGGAACGGGAACACAGTATGCGGCCGGAGATTGGATCACATCAAGTGGAACATACTATGCATACGACAACACTGGAGCACCCGATAATTGCTCAGACGAAGAAGCATTCACGATTACAATTACATTAACACCGGATATTGACCCCATTGCTGCCATAACAGGGTGTGACTCTGTTCAACTCCCAGCGATCACCGGAGCGAATCTTACCAGTGGCGAAGCATATTAC
>JAURNA010000357.1 GCA_030830385.1 Crocinitomicaceae bacterium
AAAAATGTTCCATTGCCAGGGCAAAGGGTTGGTGCTGCGCCTTCTTCTGCTTTGATTCGGATGTTTTTATTTCCGAGCAGGCGATCGTCAGAAGTCCCAGCACCCAATAAAGCGGTGCACGATTCATAATGTAATTCAATATACTAACAATCTGCGTGCTCTGCGCACCCCGATTGGACGATTTGTTTTCGGACCCATCAATTTTAACGTAATTTTGCAATATGAATCCTAGCGAACGTCCGATTACCGATTGGTTGCCAATTACAAAAGATGAGCTCCAAAAACGAGGTTTAAACGAAGTGGATGTCGTGTTGGTATCCGGAGATGCCTACGTGGATCATCCTGCATTCGGAACGGCTGTAATCGGTCGGATTTTGGAGGACGAAGGATTCACTGTAGCCATCATTGCCCAGCCTAACTGGAAAGACGATCTGCGCGATTTCAAAAAGTTCGGAAAACCCCGTTACTTCTTTGGTGTGACTGCTGGCTGCATGGATTCGATGGTGAATCACTATACGGCCAATAAACGCCTTCGTTCCACAGATGCATATACGCCCGGAGGAAAGTCTGGTTTTCGTCCGGATTATGCTACACGCGAGTATTCGCAACTACTGAAGCAATTGTTCCCGGACGTGCCCGTATTGATTGGTGGAATTGAAGCGTCTCTTCGCAGGGTAACACACTACGATTATTGGTCCAATCAGTTGATGCCTTCCATTCTCGTGGACTCGGGTGCCGATTTGCTTGTATACGGCATGGGAGATCAACCCCTGAGAGACATGCTCCGTCTGCTAAAAAAGGGAGTTCCGTTTGAGAATCTGAGAACACTCAAACAAGTTGCATTCCTCCAGTCAGCTGATGAAGAGCTCCCCAAAAATCGAAATTGGGAAACACAGGAATTGGCCAGTCATGAAGAATGCCTTCAGGATAAGCTGAAATACGCCGCCAATTTCAAAACCGTCGAAGTGGAATCCAATAAGTGGGCGGCCGACCGTATCATCCAGCGCGTTGGCGATCAGGTTCTGGTGATTAATCCACCCTACAAAACCATGACGGAGAAGGAAATCGATCAATCCTTCGACTTACCCTACACACGATTGCCGCATCCGAAATACCGAAAGCGAGGACCGATTCCAGCATTTGAAATGATCAAGTTTTCGATCAATATGCACCGAGGATGTTTCGGAGGATGCAGCTTCTGTACAATTTCAGCCCATCAGGGGAAATTCATTGCCTCGCGAAGTGAAAAGTCCATTTTACAAGAAGTAGATCAAGTTGTTGAACAACACGATTTCAAAGGATACATTTCCGACTTAGGCGGACCTTCCGCCAACATGTACCGCATGAAGGGAATCGATGAGTCCATTTGTGCACGTTGCACCAGTCCGAGTTGTATCCATCCGGTGATTTGCAATAACCTTGATACGTCGCACACAGCGATGACCCAGTTGTACAAGAAAGTGGATCAGCATCCAAAGGTCAAAAAAGCATTCGTAGGCTCCGGAATACGCTATGATTTGCTGGTAGACGATTTCAATAAGAACAACCAAGACGGAAATCACGATGCTTATATCGAACAATTGGTCACCCGCCACGTAAGCGGTCGTTTGAAAGTTGCGCCAGAGCACACATCGGATGCAACACTTCGTGTGATGCGAAAACCATCGTTCAAATACTTCCACAAGTTCAAGGAAAAATACGATGCCATTTCAGCTAAACATGGTTTGAATCAGCCCTTGGTTCCCTACTTTATTTCTTCTCATCCGGGTTGCGATGATGCCGATATGGCCAATCTCGCTATTGAAACAAAAGAAATGGGCTTTCAATTAGAGCAAGTGCAGGATTTTACTCCTACTCCGATGACAGTGGCAACGGTTATTTACTACAGCGGCGTTCACCCCTATACACTCAAGCCTTACAAAACCGTCAAACGCAGGGAGGAAAAGTTAAACCAACGCCAATTTTTCTTCTGGTACAAGCGAGAAAACCAGGCGAACATCCGCAAAACGCTTCAAAAGGCTGGAAAACCCGAACTCATTGATACGCTTCTCGGAAAACCGGAGGAGCTAAAAGAAGTCCCCAAGTGGTTGGAAGATCGCAGAAAGAAAGAAAATCAGGGTCGTAAGAAAAAAAGGTAACATGCACCGAACGGCGATCCGGTTCGTTATGTCCACGTGAAAACTACTTTTTTTCGAATGTTTCCACCCTTTCATTTTTTTCCTGTGTCATTGATTGACATGAGAGGAGGGTCTTGAACTTGTCCAAAGTTGAATACTGAAAATGAAAAGAGCGACAAGTAATTGAAAATCAACCAATCATCACGATTGCTTTTTCTTCAAATGTTACGTAACCGTATCGTAAACGAGAGTTTGTCCACTCTTGTCATTCGATAGTTATCTATAAAACACTCACTTTACGCACGTTGGGGTCGTATCAAATAAAAGCCCTGTAACGCTTCGTTACAGGGCTTTCTCGTTTCGTGTAGTCGAATTTATTCAGCTGCTGGTGCTTCTTCACCGCCTTCTGCTTCAACTTCTTCTTCCTCGTCAGCAACCGCTCCACGTGCCATTTTCACGGCAATAACGACTGCGTCGGCAGGAGCAAGAACAGTAACTCCTTCAATTTTCAAATCACGCACTCGAACAGAAGTTCCGATTCGGAGGTTTGTAATTTCGATCTCTATTGATTCCGGAATTGATCCCGGCAAACCAACTACTTTGATTCGGCGGTAGTTCTGACGAAGTTTACCTCCGTTCATTACCCCGATTGCAGAACCAACAGTGCGCACCGGCAACTGGAGTTTCACAGGCTTGTCATCCTTCAGTTCAAGGAAATCAACATGAACGGGTTTATCAGTCACAGGATGCAATTGCAAATCCTGAATAACTCCCATCTTTTTCATTCCGTCGATGTCCAATTCAATTTGGTATACATCCGGAGAGAAGATTAACTTCTCCATATCAATTGACCTTACGGAAAAGTGAAATTGTTCACCCTGTCCATAAAGCACACAAGGTACCTGACCTGCATTTCTCAATGCAGTAGCGTCCTTTTTCCCTACGCTCGCTCGTGGCGAACCGCTCAATTGCGCTTTTTTCATTTTTCGTTATTATGAGATTACAAAATGCGAACTAATGGATTGATTGTTGACCAGTCGTCGGATAACATCCGAGAAGAGGTCCGAAACAGAAAGTACACGAATCTTATCGTGTTCTTGTTTCAACGGAATTGTATCCGTTACAATCAATTCTGTGATTTTTGAATTGCTGATGCGATCGTATGCCGGGCCCGAAAGCACCGCATGCGTACAGAATGCGCGAACACTTTTCGCTCCCTTGTCCATGAAGAGGTCAGCAGCGGTTGTCAATGTTCCCGCAGTATCAATCATATCGTCTACCAATACAACGTCTTTTCCGGTTACATCTCCAATGACTGTCATCTCAGCCACTTCATTCGGCTTACGGCGGTGCTTGTGGCAAAGTGCCAGTCCCACGTTCAATCGTTTCGAATATGAGTTGGCCCGTTTTGCTCCTCCTGCATCCGGAGCTGCCATGATCAAACTTCCTGTGTTGAGTTTTTCAATTTCGGGAAGGAAGATTGTGGAACCGTACAGGTGATCCACCGGAACATCGAAGAATCCCTGAATTTGGTCAGCGTGCAAATC
The DNA here is from genome assembly GCA_030830385.1 of Crocinitomicaceae bacterium. Classification (GTDB taxonomy): domain Bacteria; phylum Bacteroidota; class Bacteroidia; order Flavobacteriales_D; family Crocinitomicaceae; genus UBA4466. The sequence continues at coordinate 3,665 of JAURNA010000357.1, forward strand.
CATTGTGATGATACGATCGATTCCTGCTGCCTGGAGCATGTTGGCTATCAAACTCGCTCCAATGGCTACACGCGGCTTATCTTTTCGGTCCTGACGAGCAAAACCAAAATAGGGGATGACGGCAATGATTTTTCGGGCAGATGCACGGCGTGCTGCATCAACCATCAGCATCAATTCAAACAAGTTTTCTGTTGGGGGCATAGTTGATTGAACCAAAAATACATCTTGGCCACGAACGGTTTCTTCGAAAGACGGCTGAAACTCTCCGTCGCTAAAGTCGGTGACTTTCACATCCCCTAATCGAGCACCATATGCCTGGGCAATCTGCTCAGCGAGCTTTACAGAGGCACGTCCGGAAAATATTTTAACTCCCACAGTTTCTTACTTGAATGCGAGTGCAAATTTAGGTAAAAAACCGTGATTGGTGAAATTCCGAATTAACATGATGCCGGCATGGGTTTACGAGGGTCTTATTTCTTCTTGTTTTTCCAAGCCCATTCGAGTTCACGATCACGGTCGGTGATGAGCCCTATGCGCAATGAAACAAAGAATTGGTTCGTGCGAAAATCGTCCTGAATGGGCGCCATAAAATGGTATCCGGCCTGCAGATGTGCAATCCAGAATTTGAACCCAATAACGGGCGCTAAGCCCACTCGGGTTTCGTCAAAGTTGGTTCTCATGAAGAGATTCCCTCCATATGTGAGTCCAATGCGATTGGGTTTGAACCAATAGCCGAGGTCAAATCCCAATACGTTATGCCGGAAGTTGTAATTGAATCCCGTATGCGCAGCGTGCGTTTGGGCTGTGCGCAGAGTGATTCGTTTCCATTGTCGTTCTACTCCTGCTGCGGCTACTGTGTATTTTCCTCGTTGAATCCCGAGATAAGGCCCGGTTTTTGTGACGTTCACTTCAAAAAGTGGTCGTCTTTTCTTTCGCAAATCGTTCTTTTGAGCAAATGATCCCACACTAATCAGTAGAAACAGCAGGATCAACAGGTTCTTCGAATAATGGGTTTTCATTTTCTTCCGGTTTGTTCTCTTTTAACGCATTCTTCAGGAACATCGTGCTTTCTCCAAGTGCAGGAATCATTCCTACTGTAGCCTTTTTGAGCGGTAAATACAACAACGATTCTTCCTTGGTTTCTTCGTCAATGAAGTTCGCTTTTTCCTCGTATGCCTCTACCACAAGGATCAGTCCACCTACTAAAAGAGCAAATTTCAGGCCACCGAACAACGCTCCGGCGAATTTGTTTACCAAACTGAGTTGAACGACTTTGACTATTTTTTCGATTGTCTTGCCGGCAAAATAGACCATCGCTCCAACAAGAAGAAATAGGATGGTAAAGGAAATCACGGGTAGGTATTTACTGTCTGAATCAAACCATTCGAGAAGAAGCCCGGAGAAAAAGTCTGAAAATCGAATGCTCGCGTACAGCCCCAGAAAGAGTGCCAGAAACATAAACAATTCAATGATCAGCCCTTTCCGAAAGCCTGCCCATGTTCCGTAAATGATCGCTACACCGATGAATATATCAAGGAAATTCACGTTACAAAAAAAGCACGTTCTGAGACGCGCTTTCCACATGATTGATAAAGTTATCCCCGAAGGAATGTCGAATTAGTCACAATCCGAATCCAGAACTGTTGAGAACATCAATGCCACTTCCGGCCACGTAATTGGTTTTCCATCGTCTCCTGTGTGTGGCTCGGAACAAACTTCCGTTAATGATTCCAGGGGAGCGGTTCCGTTAAAATTCAGTACATCGATGTTCGCTTCGAAGGTAAACTTGTCGTTTGCAAAGGTGTAATTTCCTTCAACATTTGCCGTTACATCATTCATCGTTACGGAAATGATTGCAGTACCGTCATCTTTCAATGCTTTCACTTTTCCGGACAAGTACTCAGGATTGTGCATCGTTCCGAAGAAGGAATTCGCGATTTTCAGGTTTCTGTCTTCATCGTTCGTCTCAACGGTTGCGGTTCTCATTTTGAATCGCAGGGACTTTAGCAGAGCCATTGGATCATCGGAAGACAGAGCTGGTGCCGAAATTTCAATTTCATTAAACGATCCTTTAACCGGTACTTTCGATGCCGTTTTATATGCCGTCCATTCGAAAATGGTACTCAGGCTATCGTATTTGTAAAAACACGCTTGTGCAACAGCCGGTGTTTCTTCTCCTTCCGTTGTGTTACCGGAGCACGCAGTCATAAACAGGGCCGTAGTGCCAACGAGCAATGCATAGATTCCTTTTTTCATGAAGTGTTTTTTAGTTTTTAAATATAGCAATAGTTCCCCGGAAAGACTATTTCCCCGGCTAGTAGTTTTTCATTCGATCTCCGCGAATTATCCTGCTGTGAAATCACTACCTTCGCGGCATGGATTTCGATCTCGAACTACAGTTTCAGGAGGTTAAAAAGCAGCTGGAGGCCACTTTTGGTGACGGGTTGGATGTTCCCACCATCTTGTTTTTGATCGGAGTCAATGAACTCGGTAAGGGGCATCATGAATTCTCCAAAAGGGAAAAAACCGAACTGATGCACGTGGCCATCTGTACCATCCTGGAACCACACGGATATTACGCGTTCGAAGGAAATGATGAAGAGGATTGGCCACACTACAAGTCGGTGAGACCATTGCCTACTTTGAACGACCGGGAACAACAACATTTGTTAAAAGAAGCAATTATCGATTATTTCCGGGAGAACGGATACCTCGAAACGTCTGAGTAGAGTGGTTAATTTCGATATATTTGCATTTTAATATCGTGTCATGGAAGAATTTTTCATCAAAGCCCTTCAACTTCTATCGTCGTTGTCAATATTGGTGTTTTTACACGAATTGGGGCATTTCATTCCCGCACGACTTTTCAAAACGCGGGTGGAAAAATTCTACTTGTTCTTCAATCCATGGTTTGCATTGTACAAACGTAAGATTGGCGAAACCGAATGGGGCATCGGATGGCTCCCGCTTGGTGGATACGTGAAAATTGCCGGGATGATAGACGAATCCATGGATAAAGAGCAAATGGCTAAGCCGGCTCAACCGTGGGAATTCCGCTCGAAAAAACCATGGCAACGATTGATCATCATGACCGGAGGAGTGATTGTGAACATCATCGTTAGTTTCGTGCTGTACATCATGGTACTTGGAGTTTGGGGAGAAGATCAAATTCATACGAAAGACCTGGAGTACGGATTGGCCGTTCATCCGGCAATGGAGAAATACGGGCTCGTCTCCGGGGACAATGTTCTTGAAATCAATGGTGAACCGGTTCTTAAAATTGAGGACATTGCTGCGGGGATTATGTTCCGTGATCAGTACAACCTCAAGATACAACACGCCAATGGCAGCATTGAGCAACTGAAGCTCAGTGAGGACATCGAGTATCTCATTTTCGAAAACGGGTGGTTCCCCATCTTTGGATTGAGACGCAGACCGGGATCGGTAGAAGCGCTAACATGTACCGCTCCTTTTTCATGGGTATACCAGGACGCAAGCTATACGTTTAAGTCCGGAACCGTTCTCTTAGAAATCAACGACACTCCGATCAGCGAAATTGCATCGGTTCGGGACATGATTCGTGAAGAAAAACCCATGAGCCTTACACTCGCAGGTGAGGATACCGTTAAGCGAACCGTTGGGACGAAGGATCTCCAGAAATGTTTCGCGCGCTTTCCTGCCCTTCTTGGTGGCTTGCGTCCGAAAGACAGCATTTTGAGCATAAATGACCGGAACATTGCGTTCTTCGACGATATCCAGAGCGAACTGTACAAAAACAAGGAAACGTATGTGGATATGCAGATTCTGCGTGGCAAAGATACCATGGACCTATCCGTGCGTTCGGGTAAGATGGGAACCATCGGTTTTGGTGTTTCTGACGAAGTGTTTCTGGATAGCGACAAGATTCAACACATCGATTATTCCTTTGGACAAAGCTTCGGTGCCGGAATGGCAATGGGTATGCAAACGCTCTCGGACTACATTGGTCAGTTGAAGTTCGTCTTCACCCAAAAAGGAGCCAGTTCGCTCGGTGGATTCGGTACAATTGGGAAGATGTTCTCTCCAACCTGGAATTGGAGACAATTTTGGACGGCAACGGCCTTTATATCGATCATTTTAGCATTCATGAATATTCTTCCGATTCCGGCACTGGATGGCGGACACGTGGTGTTTTTGCTGTATGAAATGGTGACGGGCCGAGAAGCTCCACAGCGCGTATTGGAGGTGGCACAAATGATCGGTTTCTTCCTGTTGATGGGATTGATTCTCTACGCAAACGGAAACGATATATTCAATGCCTTGTTCGATTAGTCAGCGAAATGGCACGAAATTCGTACTGCATAACATAAACTTGATTATATGAAATCTCTATTGTTGACCCTGGCATTCACAATTGTTGGTTCGTTCGGACATGCACAAATGACGGAGGGATATATCAAATTTAACGTCAAAGTATCTTCAGAAGAACCCGGCATGGCAATGGCCGTTGCTATGATGCAAGATGCGAATATGATCGTATATTTCAACGAAAGCGCAGTGCGTTCTGAAGTAGATATGGGCATCAGTCAACAAATTGCCATGTTCGACGTAACAACAGATTCAATGCTGATGTTGATGGATATGTTAGGGAAAAAACTTGCAATTCCGATGAGTGTTAAGGAGATTACAGAAAGCACGGGCGAAACTCCGAAATACTCTATCAGTGTCAAGAAAAAGGAGCAGAAAGAAATTGCTGGCCACAAATGCACAAAGGCAATTGTATCGGACGAGGAAGGCAATGAAGTCGAAGTCTGGTACACTGAGAAAATCAAACCGCCATTTAATAAAGCTACTTCCGCAGATGGATGGCAAGCTGAATTGCCGGGATATGCTTTGGAGTACAGTACCGTGCAGAACAACATTGAAATGCATTACATAGCTACTGAAGTGAGCGATGAAGTAGATACATCTCTACTCAAGCTAGCCATTCCCGATGGGTACGAGAAAGTTTCTCTGGAAGAGTTGGAAGAAAAAATAGGAGGGGCAAACCATTGAGTCCGCTAAGAAGAAAATGAAGCCCTGACCGATGCATCAGGATTTTTTATTTCACCTTCACCCCGGAACAAGGACAATGATTGAAGGGATTGATTGAAGTTGTCTAAAGTCGAATGCTTATAAGAAATAAGAACGCCCATAAATTGATAATCAACAAATCAGCACCCTTGTGTTCTTATAAGTTGGTCAATAAAACTACGATAAAAATGAGATTTGTCCGCTCGTGTCTTTTGGTAATGGACAGAATAACAGTACTTCTAAAACCGCTACCCTAAAAAGTCTGTAATGAGGTTGAATGGATCCATCGTCATCACAAATACATTAATAAGTACCAAGACAATAACCCCATAACTCAACTTTGTATTCTTATGCTTTACCATATGAACGATGGTAATGGTCAAATAGACAACTGTAGTTACAATCCAAATATATAATGAAACAACACGTACAGCTACCTGAAGCGATATGTTCTCTTCATTAAAAACGAGCAAGAAAGCAATCCACAGCAAGGTAAATACTCCATAAGTGATGAATCCCCTTTTCATCTGCATCTTGTTAAGATCACGTGAGGGTTTAAATTCCCAAGGGTCAAAATCATCGGAAAACTTTGACTTTCTCTTGTAGTTGTTCTCACCAATTTCCTTCGCCTTGTCAAATAATAGCCTCCAATTAAAATCAGGTACTTCCGTAATCCAACTATAACCAAACGCTCTCACCAATCCTCCTCCTCCATAAAAATCAATATCGTCCCCTCCCTCTGGGGTAACGTAAGTGACGCTCCATTAGGTATCTTGATTACTGCATCTCTATATTTCGCCGTAGCTGCACCGTCTATTTCCTCATAAAGTACTCCTCCTGGTCCTATAGAACCAACCCACGAACCATTTTCAGGTTTATAGTATATAGTGTGCGTGCTATTACTCGTTAAATAAGCTGTCTTTCCTGATCTTTTTTCCAACATTGCCTGCATAGCTGACTTCATGGAAAAATCAACTTTTCTATAGCACTTTACTGAGTTAACTTTACGTTTTCCATGATGCGCAATATAGACTTATACTCAATTTAATAAATTAATTTGATCCCCCCAAAGTTTACCCGTAAGAAGTACGGTTAAGTTTGTAGCAAAATTCACTGAGATAATTTTGAAGATATTTCCCCTTGATTTTGTGAAAGGTTCCAAGTAGTGTTCTTTTGGCATTACCAATGGCAATGTGCACCCATTTGAGCGTGTTCGCATAAACATTCTTCACGTTAACATCAGCTCCGAAAACATGCGCTATGGAGTCATTCATCCGTCAGAAATTTAATGTTTCGTTTGATTCCTGAGAATTTAGTCCGTTTAACTGCACTCTTGCGAAACAACTCCCGAAATATTTCTTCCGTCAGGTCCTCCCAGTCTGATTTGTTCATCTGTAAAAGATTATCATGAGGTGAAAAACGCTGTTCATTGTGCGTCTGAGAAAAACGATTCCATGGACATACCTCCTGACAAACATCACAGCCGAACATCCAATTGTCCATTTTGCCTTTGAATTCTCGCGGAATGATTTCGTCTTTCAGTTCTATGGTAAGATAGGAAATACACTTCGATCCATCGACGACATAAGGTTGGACAATGGCGTCCGTCGGGCAGGCATCGATACAGGCTGTGCAGGTACCACAATAATCCTTCATGGGACCATCAGGTATGAGTTCAAGGTCAAGGATCAATTCGGCGACGAAGAAAAACGATCCATGCCTAGGGTGAATGAGGTTCGCATTCTTTCCTACCCACCCGAGTCCACTCCTGGCCGCCCAGACTTTGTCCATTACCGGAGCCGAATCCACAAATACACGACCGGAAACTTCTCCGATTTCTTCCTGGATGAATCCCAGCAAATCTTTGAGTTTATCCTTGATGACAAAATGATAGTCTTCACCGTAGGCATATTTCGAAATCTTTGGTGCTCCTGCTGGTTGCTGGCGTTCTTCCGGGTAATAATTGAGTAGCAACGAAACTACACTTTTGGCACCGTCAACCAATTTTCTTGGATCGAGTCGTTTGTCGAAATGGTTTTCCATGTACGACATTTTGCCATGATAACCACTCTTCAACCACTTTTCCAAACGAGGTGCTTCTTCTGCCAGAAAATCTGCTTTTGAAATTCCGCAGTACATGAAACCAAGCTCATTGGCTTTTGATTTGATCAGTCGACTATGTGAATCGCGGTGCATTTACGTTCGATCTGAAATTGCCTGAGTTTCCAACCAAAAGCTCAGTATCATGGTACGTGTTTTCGGTGATGTATGAAGATAACGATTTTACCGGTTCCTTCTTCAGAATAATCCTCCCTGCGTATAACCCGGGTTCTTTCCGAGGTGATTGTAGGCTCGCTCGGTTACCTTTCGTCCCCTCGGAGTTCGGATCAAAAATCCTTCCTGAATGAGAAAGGGTTCGTAAACTTCCTCAAGGGTTCCGGCATTTTCTCCGATTGCCGTGGCGATGGTTGTGATACCCACCGGACCCCCCTGGAATTTATCGATAATGGTCAACAGAATGCGATTATCCATTTCATCCAAACCGCTTTGATCCACATTGAGTGCTTCCAGGGCCACGTTGGTGATGTCCAACGTAATCGTGCCGTCTCCCTTGATTTGTGCAAAATCACGCACGCGTCGTAGCAATGAGTTTGCAATTCTGGGCGTACCCCGGCTTCTGCTGGCGATTTGATAGGCTGCGTCTTCCTTGATGGGAATTTCGAGCAAGCCCGCCGATCGCTCCACAATCATCGTAAGTGTTTTTGCGTCGTAGTATTGGAGACGGGAGTTAATTCCAAACCGCGCACGCAGGGGTGACGTAAGCAATCCCGAACGCGTTGTGGCACCAATCAACGTAAATGGCTCCAATGCAATCTGTACCGTTCGGGCGTTGGGTCCACTGTCGATCATGATATCGATGGAATAATCTTCCATGGCCGAGTACAGGTACTCTTCAATGACCGGACTCAATCGATGGATTTCATCAATGAAAAGCACATCTCCTTTTTCTAAATTGGTCAATAATCCTGCAAGATCACCTGGCTTATCTAGAACAGGGCCAGAAGTAATTCGAATATTCACTCCTAATTCATTCGCAATGATATTGGCCAAAGTAGTTTTTCCTAAACCTGGAGGGCCGTGCAATAAAACATGATCTAGTGCTTCATCCCGTTTTTTA
>JAURNA010000051.1 GCA_030830385.1 Crocinitomicaceae bacterium
AGAAGTGCCCACGGATTTTCAATTCCATGGGTCAAGAGTACACCGCTGTATATCGTAATTAAGCCAAGTACAAGGAAAATGATGCCTTTCCGATAACTCCAATATTTAGCAGGCTCTCGGGACAAAACACGCTTATGACCAAGATGCGCTGGCAAGATGATGAATGCCTCAAAGAGGGAAAAGGCAAGACAGGCGATTACGACAAAGGCCATTTCCCGCATCATTTCCATTCCTTCAACGAAGAGCAAAATACTAAACGCAACAATGGTGGTGAGCACCGATGAAAACACAGAGGTCAATACTTCCATTGTTCCGTCAAGTGCGGCTTTCTGGGGCGTTTTGCCCATTTCGTAATGCGTGTAGATGTTCTCGGCGATTACAATGCCGTCGTCTACAAGAATTCCAACAACAAGAATCATTCCAAAGAGCGAAATCATGTTTACGGACATTCCGTACGGTATCCCAAAAATGAACATTCCCAGAAACGAGAATGGGATTCCGAATGCTACCCACGCCGATAATTTCAGGTTCAAAAACAGGCCAAGAAATAGCAGAACGAGAATCAATCCCATCAGGCCATTGTTCGACAAAAGTTCGATGCGCTCGTTCAACATCGTGTTGAACGCGTAAAGGATGTTGAAGGAGTAATCACCGTTGTTAGCATTGAATTCCTTCCGGTATTCTTCGAGTGCTTCAGAGATTTCTACGATGTCTTCGTCTATCGTCTTGTTGATCTGAAATTGAACAGAGGGTTTTCCGTTGTAGCGCGATTCCTGTGAGTTTTCCGAGTAACCCAGTCCAACATCTGCTACGTCGCCTACGGTAATTGCTTCTCCGGTCGTCAGTGTTCGAATCGGAATTTTTGCGATTTCCTCCTGTGATGTTTCCCGATTGTTGGATCGAATGCTCATTTCTTCGATCCCGCCGCGAATGATTCCCGCTGTCATATCAATGTTTCGGGTTCTAACGGCAGTAGCGATTTCCTGGAAACTCACTCCGAATCGGACCAAGTCCTGTTCACGAACGTGAATGGCGATTTCTTTTTCGGGGAAGCCGGTTTTCACGACTTGTGTAATCTCGGGTGTGTTGAGCAAATCACGCTCAACTTTGGAGGCCATGTCCGTGAGATCAGTCAACTGGGTCTTGTCCGAATGGGAAGAAACTCCCACAAAGGCAACCAGACTCCCCGCACCAGTAGCTTTGATGCGCCTTACAACAGGACGTTCGGCTCCCTGAGGGAAGGAATTGATTGAGCTTACTGCATTTTCGACCTCGCTCATCAATTCGTCCATATCTGCGTCGGTATATCCGTTGATGCGAACTGTCGACATATTTTCAGACGAAGTTGAACTCACTTTATCGATTCCCTCAATTCCTTTTACGGCTTGTTCAATTTTGATGGTAACGCCTTCCTCCATTTCCTGAGGAGAAGCTCCCGGGTAGAATACGCTGATCATTACCAGGTTGGGGTCCATTTCCGGAAAGAATGAACGTTTCATGGTAAATACCGAGAACAAGCCGAACATCAACACGATCACAATGGCGGCATTTCCCCAGACCGGAAAATTCAGAAAGAATTCAATTACTCTTTTCATTGTTTATCGTTTGATTCCTCGGTATGTCTTTTTCTCATCCGGTGTTAATGACTCGAGAACGAGTATTTCACCATCGTTAAGTCCGGTTACGTACAACGAATCCTGACTGCTGCTGACGGAAATTACGTTGCGTGAAACCAGTGTGCTCCCTTCCAGCAAATGCACCGATCCATTGTGAAATGCAGACTTTGGTATTGCTGTAGATTTCTTTTTTGATCCCATCTTCTCGATGGATACATTCACGTACATTCCGTTGTATACGTCCACATCCTCATTTGGCCTTACGGAATAGAATACATCTGCGGACTGTGTCTGAGCGTTTATTACATCGGAAACACGCACGATTTTTCCGGTTCCAACCGTTCTCCCTCTGGCGTCCGTGAACGTTGCAGAACTTTTTTCTCGATACGCAGGAAGATCTTCAAGCGAAATGGGCACTTTTGCCTCCAAATCTCCTGATTTTGCAATCCGGGCAACTTGCATTCCCGGGTTTATGATGGAGCCGGGTTCAGCAAAAGTTGCAATCACGGTTCCGTTGAACGGTGCGCGATAGAAGTACTTGCTGATGCGTTCTTCCTGGGACTTCAATGCATAGTACTGTGCATGTACGTTTCTGCTTGTCATGAACATAAGTTCTCTGGAAGACTTGAACTCAGGAAGAGCCGGAAGCCGTTTTTCGTAATGGATCAAATCGCTCAAAAAATCAAGCCATTTACCCTGTTCAGTTGGATAGTCCAAATCGATGTCTGGCATCGCAGAGACAATCATCTGAGACAGGGCAGCCCGTTGCGAATTGAACGAATACAATGCTTCGTTGTTATCTACTAAATACAGAAGTTCATCACGGGAAAACCGAACTCCTGGCTTCAAATGTTGATTTCCCTTCAGAAGTTTCCCCTGAACCTCAAAGGAGATGATCAATTCGACATTCGGTGAAATTTGACCGTACGACACCAGGGGCTGCGAGCGCATCTCATTTTTTACCTCTGAAATGGGCACATAGGTATACTTGTCTTTTTCTTTCGTTTCTTTCTCTTCTTCCTCGCGGTTTGAAACCAGCCTGATGTAGATCAATCCGGTAACTAACAGCACGATGGAAAACAAAACGATTTGACTTCGTTTCATATTGAGCAATTTGATTCTTATAAATGTAGAAATCCATTCGTCAGAGGTTGGGAAAAGAGGTTGAAAAGCAGATTTGTTGGATGAGATGCAAATGAGCGTGGAAAGCGGTATGTTGAAAAAAATGTTGATAACGTTAAATTTCTCGTTGATAACGTAGGGAACACATTGGGTAAATTTGTGTAGTATCCTATAATTCATACGCAAAACTATGTTTGGGACATTGGTTCGGAAAAGAGTAAGTAATGACAAGCTGGCGAACGTTTATATCAACGGATTGTTGAGCAGCACTACGCAGGGCTTTCCAGTAATTGCGGAATTCATCAACGATGATGCGGCCTTCCTAACGTCGCCTAATCTGGAACAGAACAATCATCACGAATTTTCCCTCATTTTGTTGATTGGAAACCTGTCGTATCTTGATGATTGCTTTGAACCAGGTGATGCTGTTGAATTGGAGCGCACAATCCTCAAGAAGCTCGCTACGGTATACGGTATGAGCGAAACAGAATTCAAGTCACTCGTGAAAGACTATCGCCATTTGATGAATCGATTGAATCATCCTTCGAAAAACATGCTGTACGCCATGTCGAAAACCATCTTCGATAAATATGAGCTGTACAATTTTCAGGATGAGTATTTCAAAAGAATGCAAGTTCCGAATCCATTGTTTCTAAAACGTATGGATGAACTCGTGGAGAACTTCATTTGGGATTGGGAAGCATTCTTCCGTCGTTACAAGCTGGATTAATTTCTCACGTATACCACCAATTTTGTATCGAAGAATTCTTCTTCGAAGTATTGGTTGAGCGGGAAGTATTGCACGGCTTTTTTTACGGGTTTCATTTCTTCACTCAAATCACCTCCCTTTAAGTAGAGGATTCCATTTTTCAGCGAATTTCGGTTCTCTTTTCTGAATTTACCCTTTGTCCATGCGAGAAATTTCGGCATAGCAGTTACGGCTCTGCTTACGATAAAATCAAATTGTCCCTTGACCTTTTCTGCCCGTTCATGAATGGCAGTTACGTTCTCAAGGCCAAGTGCATCGGCCACACCTTTTACCACTTTGATTTTCTTACCGATTGAATCGACGAGTACAAATTCGCACGCAGGAAACAGGATCGCTAAGGGAATTCCGGGAAATCCACCTCCTGTACCGATGTCAAGTATTCTCGATCCGGGGGTGAATTGCATAACCTTCGCGATTCCGAGTGAATGAATCACATGGCGTTCATAGAAATGCTCTTCCTTGCGCGAAATCACGTTGATCTGTGCATTCCATTCTTTGTAGAGATCTTCGAGTTTCGACAGTTGTGAAGACTGCGTTTCTGTCAGGTTGGGAAAGTAATGCTGGATTCGTTCGAAGCCCTTCATATTCTTAGATCGAGTCACGCGTTTTTTCCATCATGTTTGCAAGAAAGTCGCGTGCACGGAACAATTGAGCCTTTACCGTTCCAAGAGGAAGGCCGAGTTCTTCGGAGATTTCTTCGTAACTCAACTCTTCGAAATAACGCTTTTCTACCAGGATTCGATATCGGGGTTTCAGTTTCGAAACGACATCTCGCATCATGAGGATCTTTTGCTTGTGCATCACACTTTGCTCGGGATCACGTGTGCTGCTTTTCGCATCGAAGTACACCATTTCGCCATCGTCATTTGTGATTCCGACATCCATGGACGTCACTTTGATGCGCTTTTTGCGGATGTAGTCGATACAGTTATTGGAAGCAATTTTGAAGAGCCATGTACTGAATGCGTAATTCGGAGAGTACTGCTTCAATCGATTGAAAGCCTTTCCAAATGCCTCGATGGTCAGATCATCTGCATCATCGGTGTTCTTTACCATTTTCAGCATCATGAAGTAGATGGATTCACGGTAACGGTCCATGAGCTCGGCATATGCACTTTGATCTCCGTCAACGGCACGTCGGACCAATTCAAGGTCTTTTTGCGCTTTGTCCGAAAGATGATCTTTATCTACCATTTGTCCGTATCTGATTTACTCACAGTGTAGTACATGAACGGAGTCCAGATGGCGTACAACAAATCCCAAAATGGCATCCAGGGCACGAATTTGGATTCTTTCAACCGAATGAATGCCTTTCCAAGTATGATCCATTTGATGATCAACAGGAAAGCATAAACGGCCAATGTCAGCCAGATGTACTCAGCGTTACATAACAAAGAAACAAAGGTTCCCGTCATCAATAACAAAGACAAGGGGTAGATTCCTAACATTAGTTTTTTGAAAACCCCGTAACGGGATGACGTGGTGTAATGCCTTGATTTTTGCTGAAACCATCGATCGAGTGAATGGGTGGCTTTGGATCGACAGAAGGAATTTCGCTCAAGGTTGATAGTATAGTTGTGTTTGCGAGCTGCGTCCTGGATGAATAAATCGTCGTCACCGGAAGACAATCCATAGTGTGATTTGAATCCATTGGCGTCTTCAAAAACCTTCTTGGTATAAGCCATGTTTCTGCCGATTCCCATGTAGGGCATACGCGCCTTGGCAAAGGAAAAATAATTCATGGCGATCCAGGCGGTATCAAAGCGGATCAACCGATTCAGGAATCCTTTTTTTCTGAAATACGGTCCGTAGCCCAGTACGATTTGTTTTTTATCGTTGAAGTAAGAAGCCATACTCCTCAGCCATTGATCTGAGCCGGGCTTGCAGTCTGCATCGGTAAATACCATGTGCTCATACTTCGCGCCTTTGATGCCAATTGTAAGCGGTAATTTCTTACCGAACTTCATGTGCTTGTTTTTATCGATGTGAATAGTACGCAAGTGCGGGTATTGAAGCTCGTAAGCCTGAAGGACATATTTGGAATCATCGATCGATTGATGGTTGATAACGATGACTTCAAATTCCGGATAATCCTGTTCCAA
>JAURNA010000052.1 GCA_030830385.1 Crocinitomicaceae bacterium
ATAAAAATAAATGATGAAAAGAACCACTACTCTATTCACTCTTGGCGTCATTACGATTGGAATGTTTGCATTTGAATCAATCACGTCTTCCGAAGTGTCCATGCTGGAACTCATGAGCAAACACAAATTCTCTGGTGGAGCACAAACAGGTCTAACCGGAGCACCCGGCGAGGGAAGCTGTGTGCAATGCCATTCCGGAAACCTTCAATCCGGCTCAGGAGAAAATAACTTCGTTTTGCTCGACGGTCTTACCCCGGTAACTACATACATTCCAGGGAATACATATACAGCTACCCTTCAACTTGCATCGAATCCGGATAAGAAAGGGTTCTCATCCGTGGCGTTAAATGCAAGTGATCTGAATGCCGGATCCTTCGCAGTAATTACAGGAGGTGGAACACAGGATAACATGTCAAATGGACGTCATTATGTAACGCACACTTCTTCAAGTAACACAAACACAACATTCGCGTGGACATGGGATTGGACAGCACCCGCAACAGATGAAGGAGACGTTACTTTCTACATCGCTTCCAATGTGGCGAACAATAACGGTTCCTTCAGCGGAGATGTGATTCACTTGTCAGAGCACGTAATTTCCATCAACCCTTCCGCGGGAGTTTCTGAAGAAAAAGAAGCATTTACTGTATCTGCCGGATACAGCCCGGATAATCACAGCATCGCGCTGAATTTCAACACTCTTGCGATTGGAGATATGTATCTGAACCTTGTGGATATGAACGGTCGTTCGGTATTCACATCGCAAATGGGCGAGTCTGAATTGGGTCAAAACAAGGAGTCGATCGTACTTCCAGCTCACTTAAAGAACGGAATCTATGCGGTTCACTTCTTCATTGACAACCGCGCAGCAATGGCAAAGATATGCGTACAGCGATAGGCTGACAACTTACTCGATACGAACCCTGGCGCAGTGTCAGGGTTTTTCATTTTACGACGATCGCGACCCGTTGTTCCGATGCAATACGCGTCGTATTCAACAGCCGGTTCGTCCTGATTCAATGCTATTGGCGATTCATTCAACTTCCGGACGCTAACAAACAGAGCGATACCCAATACAACGAGTACACCCACTGTCCGGAGTCGATTCGATCATGTCATGCAAATCGTTCACTCACCACTGATTCAACTTTGGCGTGAAGCTGATGAGGCAGATAGGTTCTCCATTCGATTTCCTCCATTTCGCCACCCATTATAAAATACTGATCGATTCCAACGTGCTGCATTTCTGTCTTTACGTGCTCATGGAAGTTAATCATCGCTACCCAGCCATCTTCTATATCGTCGATCCACTCTTCGTAATAACAATCGTCAGAGCTGTGAAAGTTCAGCACGTTTTCACCAATCAACAGGAATTGGGTCACGCCAACAGCAATCATCTCGTCAATCAGATCCCGCTTCAAGGTCATGATGTCATTTTCGATGGCGTCGTTCCATTCCCCAATCATTTCGATGATGGTGTATCCAAATGCGTAGTCGGTATACAAAACCTTCAGGAAAAGCGTTTGAGATCCAATGGAATCCCATTGTGGGTGAATGTAGTAGTTGTATACTTTTTGGTTGAACTCAAACTCGCTGTATTCTCTTCCATAAAACGGAGAGGCATCGTCTTCAGAAGCGATGTACAGATTTCTCCAGTGATAATACGGTTCAATCAAATGCATAGGCAAATGTAGGGCTTCAAAATGGCATTTATGGCATGAAATATGCTAATAACAAAAACATTATTTTTGATCATGAACAACCAATTATTCGAATGTATGAAATTCCGCTTTTTATTTGTTGCAACTGCTGCCGCATTGATCGTGACTTCCTGTGGTTCTGAGTCTGAAAACGGTCGTCCGGTTGTTGAATCCATCTCTGCATTTGTCAATGGAAATGAAGATGTCATAGGTTTCGGCTCAATGGACATGAATTTGATCCTTGAGAAATCCGATTACAAAGGAAATGACAAGCTGAATTTATTAATTGGCGGGCAATTGAAAGAACTAAAGCCGCTCATCAATCTGGAAACACCGATGTATTTTGCATTGTCTGGCCCCATGAAGGAAGACGGTATGCCTACCGGAGTTACGTTATTTACGGAAATTACGGACAAAGAAGGCTTGAAGGAAAATATAATAGGTCGTGGATATGATCTGGAAGAAGTTGACGGAATTTTGATCGGCGGAGATGGAGATGGGTTACTCGGAATGCGGGGCAATTTGGCAGTGATTCACATTGAAGCAGGAGTAAAAGACAACAAGCCCATTCTGTCTGCTTTTGAAAAGACCGAAGGCGAAATGTCGGGTGGAAAAATCGATGACATATTCAAGACGACAGGAGATTTCGTGTTGGGAATGGGAATCCATAATCTGTTTATTTCCTCTGACGGAGATTTGGCGGAGTTATCGGATGCACAGCGCAAGGAGTTGGATAAATTAACTGAAGATTCGTACATTGCCACTGCCGTAAAGTTTGAGAAAGGAAAGGCGATCATTGAAACACACAATCACTTTGGTAAAGATCTTGCCAGCAAAATGTTCTTCCGTTCTGACAATGGGGTATTGAGACAAAAGTTTGGCAACGGAGCTCCTCGATTCGGAATTTCGGCTAACATCGATATCAGAAAAATGCAGGACTTACTGGAGATGACTTCTACAAATATTGTTGAAGTTCTCGGAGGGCAGAGACAGATTATGATGATGTTCGCCGGAGCGCAAAGCCTTGATGAATTCGTTACAGGTGATCTGGGTATTTTGGCATATGGAGAACCGGATGAGTACGGCTCGTTTACGCCTGAATTCTCGGGATACCTTGGTTTGGCACCGAAAGGGTTGAATTGGGC
>JAURNA010000053.1 GCA_030830385.1 Crocinitomicaceae bacterium
CATGGGTTTTCATTGGCTATAACTTACTTATACGCTTAACTAATATACGATTTATTGCGTGTTACATCCAAAATCCGTCAGTAACACCTAATTATCGCGTTGAGTGTTAGTTGATTTGTTGAATGTTATTTTTTCAAGCGGACTTGCAATACTGCGTGAAGCATGATTGGTTACATGTGTATATATTTCAGTCGTGCGGGAACTATTATGACCGAGAATCTCTTGAATGTAACGAAGATTAACTCCTTCCTCAAGCAAATGTGTCGCATATGAATGTCTTAAGCTGTGCAGTGTTACGCGTTTTTCTATTTTGGCTAAGCGACACGCCTTTCTGAAAACAGCTTGCAGGCTACTTTTACTGTAAGTCGAATTTTGTTCTCCGTTAAAAAGATACTCTTTAGGACGATGCTCAGTGAAGTAGTTGCGTAATAATTCAAGTGCTGATGGCGCCAGTGGTACCATCCGGTCCTTCTTGCCTTTTGCTCCCTTGATGTGAATAATCATACGGTTGGAATCAATATCCGAAATTTTAAGATTTAATAATTCTCCGCTTCGTAGCCCACTGGAATAAATCAATACCAGCATGCTTCTGTGTTTAATGTTAGAAGCTACATTAATAATCTTCTCAACTTCCTGTAAACTAAAAATTACCGGAAGGCGCTTAGCCTTTCGTGGCCGCTCCAATTCACTCAAATCGAAATTTTTTGAAAACTGTTTTCTGTATAGTAGCTTTAATGAATTGATAACCTGATTTTGGTAGGATTCGGAAAAATTATTTTTGATGATATATTCAGTGTTAAATCGATCAATATCACGGATTTCAACATCTTCAAACGGCTTATTATGCAGAAAGCGAGTAAATGTTTTCAGACATTCCACGTAAGAATGAATGGTATTTTCACTGTACCGGCATTGTACCATCCATTCCCGGAATTGCTCAATTGTATTCCGTGTTGCAGAATCAATACTTGGTAGAATCCCAACTCTGCGATTCTTCAAAGAACTCGATTCTGTCTGAATTCTGTCTTTGTTGATGTTAGCTTTATGACCAAACAATCGGGATACATGAGCGATTGTTTGATCTGAAAAAGGTAGGACAAAGCACTTCAGAATGGGGTTCCATTCTCCTAGCCGATGCTTAAGGAATTGAGAGTAGATCCATTTGTCATAATCAACGTGAGCAAGAATAACAGTATGCCCCTTCAATTCACCCTTTTCGAGGTAAATAGTGTTCAAATTTGGTAGGTTTAAGGTTCAACGCAAAATCGCGTGTACAATTAAGTTAAGAAAAAGATCCGTATCATTTGAGTCTTTTTGGATCACTCACTCAGTTTTATGGCATGCGGAAGGTAAATACGATCGGAATCCATCAAGCCAACAAAGTGATGCTCATGGCCGCCACTGCTTACAATCTGAAAAAGTACCTAAAATTTGAAGCCAGAAAGGTGAAAAGCAAAGCGGAAGAAGTGAAAGCCCTTCTGATTTCCTATTGCACTGCAATACAACCGCAAAAGCTCATTTTTGAGGCCATTTATTTTCATCGGTAAAATCAATGAAATCTGAATGAGGTACGCTGAAAAGGACTAAAAATGCCTCAATTATTCTTTAAAAGGAGTGGTTGTGCAACGGTTACCATTGTTAGGGACCGTTTTCTTGTAAATAAGTTCAATAATGAAACTAAATGCAACAATGCCAATTGCAATAAATACGTCTAACTTACTGGTAAAATATTGTTGTATCAATAAAGCAACCATTGCAAAAAAGCAAAGAATCGCACCAATCATGGGTAAAAATCTGGAACCTCCTATGTCCTTGGCCAGTTTGAATCCAACTACGTTTACAATGGCAAAAATTAGCAAAAAGCCAACGCTACCAGCAGTTGAAATGCTTTCTAGCTGCAACGAATTCACAAGAACTAACGTCAGTATAGCTGTTATTAATAAACCAATGGGTTGATTCCATAATTGAGAGGTAAATTGTTTCGGAAGTTCATCGTCTTCAGCAATTTCATAATTTACCCGACTCCCCCCGTATAAAGATGCATTAATTGCAGAAAAAGTAGATATCAATGCCGCAACTGTTATGATTGTAAAACCAGCAGTGCCTTTGGAATGGCTTTGATGGAGCCGTTTTTTGAGTCATTTTGGGGGGTGCAACGGTGAATGGTGTTAGGTGCTTCATTCTCTTTTTAGGGACATATTTATTCTTGTCCATTCATTTCCATTTACAGTCATTTTATTTGACTTTTCTTGATTGATTTTGAAACCAACTTTTTCATAGCAATTAATAGCCGCTCTGTTCCAGTCAAAAGTATTTAGGTCAACTTCATTTATTTCTGGGTTTTGAAAGAATAGTTTAACCATTTCTCTAACAATCTGCTCTCCAATTTTTTGGCCCCTGAAATCCTTTTTACCTATTAAGATTCTCGATAATCGATTGTTCCCATTTTCAAAATTTAATTCACAATGACCTATTGTTTCATTGGTATCTTTTAAAACTACTTTAAATGGTTTTTATCTTCCATTTGCAGATATTTCCTTAATTGGATATCAGTCAATGGGAAGCTGAAAATTGGTCCAGCAAATTGAAAAAGTTCCTCAGCGTTTCCAACCCAACTTTTAATCACTTCAAAATCTTCTTCTGTAAATGGTTTTAATTCAATCATTTTTTGTGTCAACTCCACTATAAAAAGTTTTGTGTTTCTTAATCTTCATCCCTGAAAAATTGCTTAATTATTTTGTAGCACAACTATCCGAAAGTTTGAAATACTTACTAGAAAATACTACACTTATCAGTGCTTGGCATTAAGGGAGTCTTACAGTTTAACTAAAGGCTTCTGAATATTCTTCAGAGTATCCTTACCCAAGAAAAATCCTTCAGAAAAAAAGTACGATTCATCATATTTGATAAGGGTGAGATTCGTATGATTTAACCTTAACTCATAGACATTATTTCCTGAATTTTTTACCGTGTATTTAATTCTACTTTGGCTCCCAACTATTATTGATTCAACTCTACTGGTTTTTACTTCTGCTTCTCCATTTAAGTCTAATTGATACGGTTTTGTATAATCGTCATTTATAAATATGTTTTCAAGCAACATCGGTTGATTACTAATATCTTTAACTTGAATCCGATTAACTTGGAGAGAGAGAGTTGTATCAAGTAATTCAGTCGATTGAACAATTATCGGTTCAATGTTAACATATGATGTGAAAACAACTGAATCTCCCTCAACAAACCATATTCCGCGACTAGATTTTTCTGACAATCCACATCCAGATTTGTACACGAACGTGCTATCAAGATTTAAACAAATTTCTTTGAAACAATCATTTACAGGCCCCCACAATCGACGATAACAATGGTCTAATTTTTGGGCTTCCATAACCTGTTTAGAGCTTGAACAAGAGGAGAACAATACAATTAAGGTAAAAGCACTTAATATCTTTCTTAATTTACTTTCTTTTAACATTGGATGCTACAAAAAGTGAGACACTAAGTTAAACTACATTTTTCAAATTGTGTTGTGCAACGGGTGATTGGTGTTAGGCACACTTTCAATTTAAATAGTTGGGTAATATTCATCAAATTTTTCCCAATACCCAAGTATTCGCTCAAACATTATTCTCGTTAAAACACCACTCTATAATGTACAATTCACACTGCGTGTTATCCACTTTTTAGCCCTGAAAACTTCTCGTAAAAACAAGCCCCAACCCGCGCTATTTTGGTTAGATTGCAACATGCTTTTGAATCGTATATGGATCGGAATGTTTCTCGTAGCAATTGTTGTGGGATTCAGCAAGCTTATCTTCTGGCATGACTTCAGTGTGATCAAGAATATGATTGATGGACTGGGCAGTTCAGCCAAGGTGGCATTTGAGATCAGTTTGTACCTAACCGGCGCCATGTGTCTTTGGTTAGGAATCATGAGGATTGGAGAATTGGGGGGATCTCTCAACCTGCTTACGAAAATCGTTACTCCCCTATTCTCTCGATTGTTCCCGGAGGTTCCGAAAGGTCATCCCGCAATTGGATCCATGATGATGAACTTCAGTGCGAATATGTTAGGGCTGGACAACGCAGCAACTCCTCTTGGCTTAAAGGCCATGACAGAGCTCCAGGAGCTCAACGAAAACAAGAAGACCGCCACGAATGCCCAAATCATGTTCCTGGTGTTGAATACTTCGGGGCTGACCATCATTCCCGTATCGGTCTTTGCCATTCGTGCAAAAGCCGATTCTCCCACAGAAATTTTCCTGCCCATTTTGATTTCCACTTTCGTAGCGTCATTGGCTGGATTGATTATTGTGGGCATCCGACAACGAATCAACTTATTGCATCCTGTTATTCTCGCGTATGTTGGCGGGTTAACTGCACTCATCGGCACCCTGTTGTATTACGTGGTCAAGCAACCCGAACACGCGGAAGCCGTCTCTATAGTAGTTGGGGGAACACTCATTTTTGGAATCATCGTTTCATTCTTCGGGATGGCCGTGTGGAAAAAAGTCAACGTATACGATTCATTTGTTGAGGGTGCGAAAGAAGGATTCAAAGTTGCAATCGGCATCATTCCCTTTCTGGTAGCCATGCTCGTTGCCATTGGATTGCTTCGGTCTTCCGGAGCGCTCGAAGCGGCGATTGAAGGTGTCAAATGGGCTGCGATAAGTGCCGGGATCACACGAACCGAGTGGGTCGATGCACTGCCTGTTGCCATCATGAAACCATTGAGTGGCGGTGGAGCCCGCGGAGCCTTTGTAGAGATCGGCAGCCAGTTTGGATGGGGAAGCATACAAGAACGCATTGCGGCAACCATGCAAGGGTCCACTGAAACGACCCTTTACGTAGCAGCCGTATATTTCGGTGCAGTGAAAATCACAAATTCACGCTACGCGATCTCAGCGGGGTTACTTTGTGACTTGATCGGCATTGTAACAGCAATCATCGTATCTTATATATTCTTCATGTGATATGAGAAATTGGTTCCGTACGAAAAAAAGGCAGATCAACGCGAATGCGCTTTCCAAAATTCCCTTAAAGAGAATCGATTACGATGCGCGCATTATTCTGGCCTGGGCCAAAGCGATTGAAGGAAACAAGAAAATTCTGCAATGGCTCAACGACAATGGATTTGAAGAATTAGTTCGTGCCACCTATGCAATCTATTTAAAGCAAGAAGACCGTGACTGGCTTCAAGCGAATGGCTATGCTCATCTCCTGGCAATGATCAACGCTGCGGAAGGAAATGAAAGTGCACAGCAATGGCTGAAGACACACAATTTTGAAATTCTCTACCACATTGCACTGGCTGTGGAAGAAGAACAAGAGAGCTTCGCGTGGCTGGGCAAACACGCACCACCAGATATTTTCATACTGACACAATCCATCAAAAAAGTCAAAGACCAAATTGAATTTGGAAATAATGACATGTACACATACGGAAGGGAATATTAATTCGTTTCTGCTATTCTGAGGAATGTGTTAGATTTGCACGTAATTTTCAAGGACAATTATGATTAAAGGAAAGAGACTTGTGGTAATTCTCCCGGCCTATAACGCGGCCAAAACGTTGAAACGCACCTACGACGAAATTCCTTTTGACATCGTGGACGATGTTGTCCTCGTAGACGATAAAAGTATCGACAACACTTCTGAAGTGGCACGTGAGATTGGTATCAAACACGTGATTCGCCACGAACAGAACCGTGGTTACGGAGGGAATCAAAAAACGTGTTACAACAAAGCACTTGAATTGGATGCGGATATTGTCGTGATGCTCCACCCGGATTACCAATACACACCCAAACTGATCGAGAGCATGGCAAGCGTGATTGCCAATGGCGTCTACCCCTGTGTCATCGGATCCCGAATTCTCGGAAAAGGAGCTCTGAAAGGTGGTATGCCGATCTATAAGTACATCGCGAATCGTTTTTTGACGCTTTCACAGAACATTCTGATGAATCAAAAGCTCTCCGAATATCACACGGGATACCGAATGTTCTCCGCAGACGTTTTGCGTGCCATCAATTACAACATCAATTCAGACGACTTCGTTTTTGACAACCAGATGCTTGCGCAGATTTTCTACGAAGGATTTGAAATCGCAGAAGTAACGTGCCCAACCAAATACTTCGATGAGGCGTCCTCTATCAACATACAACGAAGTATGAAGTACGGATTTGGAGTATTGGGAACATCCTGGTTGTATTTCTTCAATAAAATCGGATTGGCGAAATCAAAGATGTTCCACTCGAAAGAAAACCCTGTTTAGTACGTTTCTAAACGACGAAAAACCTAAATATTAATCCGCATGAACGCGGCACAAAGTTCCTGGTTCAATCGAATAGCTGAAAATAAGCTGTACAGCATCGGCTTGCTGCTGCTCTTTTCCTGCTTTTTTTTCATCGGCCTCGGGTATGTGCATCTCTTCGATTGGGACGAGATCAATTTTGCAGAAGCTTCCCGCGAGATGATCAAGAGCGGAGATTATCTTCATGTACAAATCAACTTCTTACCGTTTTGGGAAAAACCTCCCTTCTTCTTCTGGCTCCAGGTTGTTGCGATGAAATTGTTTGGTATCGGTGAATTCGCAGCGCGTTTTCCCAATGCACTGTTTGGATTCGTGTACCTCGTTACTTTCTATTTCATCGGCAGAAAACACTACTCACCGAGATTTGGTCTGATGTGGGGAGTGCTCTTTGCAGGTGCGCTTCTCCCCCATTTGTACTTTAAATCAGGGATTATCGACCCGGTGTTCAATTACTTCATCTTTCTTTCCATCTACTTCCTGATGCGTGTTTTCTCGGGAGGAGGTGACCGCATCTGGCTCTTTGCCATTCTTGCCGGTGTTTGCTCTGCGATTAGTGTTTTGACAAAGGGACCCGTTGGTTTTCTGCTATTCGGACTCACGTTTTCTGTGTATGCAATCTGGAAGCGATTCAGGGGATTACCCAACTGGAAGTATTTTGCGTATTACGTACTCGGGTTTGCTACGATTATTGGAATTTGGGTGAGCATCGAAGTGTCAAAGAACGGATGGGATATTCTCATGCAGTTCATCGATTACCAGATTGAATTGTTCACACTGCCGGTCGCCGGACACGAACAACCGTTCTATTATCATTTTGTGGTCGTATTCGTCGGATGCTTCCCGTTATCGATTTTTGCCTTGCCGGGATTTTGGACATCCCAAGACGATTCGCCGCTCGATTTCCGCAGATGGATGCTCGTTCTGTTTTGGGTTGTGATGATCCTGTTTAGCATCACGACGACTAAGATCATTCATTATTCTTCGATGGCGTACGCTCCGCTTTCCTTCCTTGCAGCGTGGAGTTTGTACCGCATAACGAACGGACATGTGAAACGAATTCGCTGGATACGTGGCGGATTTCTCGGTTTGGGCATTGCTCTGTCCATCATATTTGTAGCGGTAGCCGTTGTTTTTCTCAACAAAGAATGGCTGATCAGGCAATCGGATGACTTGTTTGTGATCGCCGGACTGAAAGCTGCACCGGCTTGGTCCGGATGGGAAGTCATTCCCGGAATTTTGTTGCTCGTTCTTGTCATCGCTTCGTTTATCTTACTGAAAAGGGAGAAAATTCTGAACGCAATCTCTTTGTTTTCATTTGGGCTGGGTATCGTTCTTTTGTTGGTCTTGTATCAGATCATCCCCAAGGTTGAAGAATTTTCGCAGGGACCCGTGATTTCTTTCTTCCAGGAGAAATCGAACGAAGATTGCTACGCGATCACCTATGGATTAAAGAGTTACGCACAGTATTTCTATTTCGATCTTGAACCAGACGCCCGGCCAGAAAGCAAGGAAATCAGCTGGCTTGCATACGATTCCATCGACAAACCTGTGTACTTT
The DNA here is from genome assembly GCA_030830385.1 of Crocinitomicaceae bacterium. Classification (GTDB taxonomy): domain Bacteria; phylum Bacteroidota; class Bacteroidia; order Flavobacteriales_D; family Crocinitomicaceae; genus UBA4466. Next base: position 7,871 of record JAURNA010000053.1, read on the forward strand.
GTTACACGCATCAAAGATTCATCTCTCGCAGCTTACCCGGGTTTCTCACTTGATGAAACGCGCGGTGGTTATCATGTGTTCAAACGAGAGGTTCCATGAGCATCCACTGGAATCATTGGATTGTTCCGGTTCTGCTATTCCTTGTAGCATTCGTTTCCCGCATTCTGTTTATTGATGCTCCGGCAATGAGCGGCGATGAACCTTTCACGATTCATTTTGCCCAGGCATCGTGGAGTGATTTGATGAATATGTTTCAACACGAGAACAATCCTCCTTTGTTTACCATACTTATGAAAGGTTGGGTGCGTTTGTTCGGAATTGGTGAAGTATCCGTTCGCTTTCCCTCACTGCTTTTCAGTTCAGCTACTGTATCCGTTTTGTATCTGATCGGGCGGAAATACATTCATCCCGTTGCGGGAGTTACTGCGGCTCTCGTTTGTACATTTTCAAGCTATCACATTGCTTTCGCCCATGAAGCCCGGCCCTACGCCCTGTTCGGCTTACTCACTGCGCTTGCCTACTACCTGTTTCTCAGGCAAGTGGTCGAAAACAAGCAAAGTTCCTTCTGGTTGGGAATTGTAAATGCACTTCTGATCTACAATCATTTCCTGGGATTCTTTGTGTTCATCCCCAAATCATCGGCTTTTTCGCGTTCAAGCCTGCCCGAACAACGCATCGAAAGTCATTGCTGATTAGCGGAGCAATTACGGCAGTTTTGTACCTGCCTTACACCCGGTTTTTCCTGAGTCGATTCGGTGTGATTGAGAGCGGACAGAATTGGGCACCCTATCCAACATTGGAGAGCTTTTACAACGTTCTGTGGAGTTTTAGCAATGAGCCTGTGGTCGTTGTGCTGATTTTAACTGCATTTGTCGCAGCCATCGTGTCATTTTTCATTCGGAAGCAACCGGCATCGCTCCCCTCAATTTTCCTGACAATCGCCTTCCTTCTGCCTTTTGTAATGGCTTTTTTGATCTCCCTCAAAATGCCCATGTTCACGGCTCGGTATCTCGTCTTTATTTCAATTCCTTTCTACTTGCTCATCGGTGTTGTGTCGGTCAAAATGGGTAAAACGACTAAGGTTCATGGCGTTATCGCACTTCTTTTTTGCTTCCTTATGATCATCACAACGAACTTAACGTCAGGAAACAAATGCCGCGATGATGAGATTGCTGAAACGGCGTTGCAGCTCAAGGGGGAAGATGGAATTGTTGTGATTTCTCCCTGGTGGTATTTCCGGACTTTTGCCTATCATACGGATAAGGAGGGTTTCAGGGATTACGAAAACACCGTTCAACATTTGAATAGCGCCCGAACATATCCGGCAAACGATCTCTTTCCTGAATTGAGCGAAGCGGTCCAGACCAGTGATCGTATCATTTACATCGACACGTGGAGTTCCTTCGAACCGAACCGGATGCTCCAGCGTGAAATTGGGAAATCACATCAATTGTCGAAGGAAATTGTCGAATACGAACCTTATCGCATTCTTGTATTCACCCGTCAATAACGCGCATTCTGACGCAAGATTACCTCGGTAGCTCCCCATCCGTATTCATGGTGATTGGCGTGTCGGATTTCCAGTGTATCGAGACCTTTCAGGTATACATGCACTTCCTCGCGGAGAACGCCTTCACCCACGCCATGAATGATCACAACTCTTCGGATCCGGTCGCATAATGCTTGCTGCATAAACTGCCGAAGTGCGAACAGTTGTTTATGGATGATCTCAGTATTGGTCATATGGGCATGATCCTCAACAAGCACTTCGATGTGCAGGTCAATTTCACGAAAGGAATCTCTGGAGAGTGGTTTTTTGTTGCGTTTGGGTTTTGGAGAATCATCTTTGCGTACAACCTTACTGTTGGCAAGATCACCAAGCACAGGGGCAACATCCCTTATGGAATACCAATTGCTGAAACCATCTCCATCCTCAACACGGACGCGCTCGTTCTGAACCTCACGGACAATTCCGCCACCTACATCATGAAGAAAGACAATTTCCTGTCCGATCCTATATGACATTCATCCACCACTTAATTCCGAGTATCGCTGCCAAAATGAACGGAGAGCAAAATGCGAGCACCCAGAAAATCAGGATAAGCACCTTGAAGAAAATGGAGGCATCGCGTTTCATGGGCGTTACCAGAACGTTGTTAACCTGGCTGGCAATGACGGGATCGAATTCCTCTTCAGGAACCTGATCCTTGAATTTTTTCAACGCGGGCGTATACTCCATCACCACCGATTTTATCTTGGCAAAATCCCTGTTAGACAGCAGCTTATACGTCGTCGCATAATTCACCTTTTCATGCGTCAATTCCTGGTGCATCTGGTATCGCTTTTGCAGTGCTCTCACCCGAAACGCCATGAGAAATCCGAAGATCACCATCAGGTTAAACAACAAACTTGTACGAATGGTGAGGTTAAAATACACCCCTGCGAAAATCAGCAGCAACGAAGCCGCTAACGCAAACACCATGAGGTAGAATTCATTCTTTTTTCGAACGAACAGTTTGAACATTTGTCCACCGTCCAGTGGATCAAGTGGCAAGAGATTGATGATATTCAGCAGCAGAAAATACAGGGCCGGTTCCGAGAGCCAGGAATTGTGTCCCGGATCGACAGAAATTGAATACCAATAGAGCAAAAAACCAATGAGAATACCCGGAAACGGCCCGGCGATTAACACCCATAGGCTTTGTTTCTCTGAATAATTTGATTTTTTTCCTTGAACAAAGGCTCCCATCAACGGGATGAATAACATTCTCACATTCTTGTATCCAAACAATTTCATGGCAAGGAAATGACCCATTTCATGAATGATCAGTACGATAACCAGATAACCTACCGTAGCGTAGAATTGCTCTTCAAAAATCAAAAGAAAGGTCATGACGAAAGCCACCAGCGAGAAGATCGTGAGTGAAAGGTTGGCCTTCGCCTTGTACTCTATGAGCTCAGGCTTTTCCGGATAGTAATCAGACTTCGTCATGGTCTAAGATATTTAGAAAACCCGAACGGTGCAAATCGCACCTTATTTTTGGGTATTTTCAGCAAATTGTTTGGCGAAATAGGTCAGAATTCCATCCGCTCCGGCTCTGCGGATACTCAGCAAACTCTCGTTCATTGCTGCATTAAGATCCAACCATCCGTTTGCCGCCGCCGCATGGATC
>JAURNA010000001.1 GCA_030830385.1 Crocinitomicaceae bacterium
GAAGACAATCCGAAATGGCCAGCATTCGGAGGTCAGAAAACCGCTGGTTATGAAATGCAAGTTGCAGAAGTTGGCTTTGCCATTGCCAGTGATCACCTCTTGCTGAACGAAGGAGACAGAAAGATTACGATCACCGTGACTTTCGACGATACCATTCAAGAAGACATCAGTAAAGACACAGTCGGTTGGAACATTCAATTCTCTGGTAAAGAAGAGTGGATAGAAGTAGAACCAACGAGCGTAACCCGAAGCCTCAGTGATACGCTTGTGATTGTTGTTGATCTCGGCGAAGACAAAGATCCGATCATCGCATACGACGAAGAAACCTATGGTGAGCGTTTCCATGTAAAGGTTCCTGTAATGAAGTGCATGGTCAGCCAGAAAGACGCTGCCAATTTGTACACGCGTTTGACCGAGGTAACCGTATCCGAAATATCCATCGGTCTGGAGGTCGAAGGAATACAGCAACTCGTTGTACAAAACGAAAACGGTCCTCAGGATGTATCAAAACCTTTCCTTCCCTTTGCTTCGCGTCCGGTAATTGGCTCGCAATTTTACATCGGAAGTCGTGAGGTGTTCGCCAAACCGCTCACCAGCGTCGATCTCAACATTGAGTGGATGGACCTGCCGGATGACATCAGCGAATATTACGATCAATACCCGGGAATTTCACCCGATCTGAACGATTTTAAAACCACCGTAACAGCATTAAAGGGCCGAAGTTGGACAACGCTAACATCAAACACAGAACTACTGTCGAACATCAGCCTTTCCGGTTTGAATACTACGTTCGTGTCGCTGGAGCCACTTGCTGAATTCAAAGCATTTACCAACGAATCACAATCCGGGTTCATCCGACTGGAACTCACAGCTCCAAACGACTCTTCGGGCTTAAAGGCTTTCGGACACGGTCAGTACCAAAATGTCCTGGTCGCATCGTCCATTGAGCAAGCAAGAGCAGGAGAAACAGGTTCGGTAGTCTTGCCAAATGAACCGTACACACCGAAAATTCAGTCCTTGAAGCTCGATTACGAAGCCACTCTCGATCTGGATTTCACGGAAAGCAACGAGCATTCGACCATTTTCCATGTAGGTCCGTTTGGGGTTCGTGAAATTTCGGATGCCGACACCGACACACTGGTTCCCGACTATACACACCAGGGAAACTTCTACATCGGACTGGATAAACTACAGGCTCCCCAAAACCTATCCTTGTTGTTGCAAGTGGCCGAAGGAAGTTCCAATCCGGATTTCTTACCGGAAGATATCCAGTGGTCGTACCTCGCAGGCAATCAATGGACCGATTTCAAAGACGAGCAGATTCTTGGTGATTCCTCCGAAGGAATGATTACATCGGGGATTCTTCAATTGGATGTTCCCAAAGAAATCACCGATGCGAATTCCTGGCTGACGGCCGATTATTTCTGGCTGCGCGGAACCATCACGGAAAATGCCGACTCGGTTTGTGAACTGATCGATGTGCACACGCAAGCAGTCACAGCTAAGTTTGAAAACAACGACAACGACCTCTCTCATTTAGAAGACGCACTTCCGGCAGAGACCGTTGCCAAGTTGCGCGAAAGCGATGCTAAAGTTCGAAAAGTGAGCCAGCCATATGCCTCTTTTGGTGGCAGGCTACCTGAGAAAGAAGCCAATTACTACCGTCGCGTAGCAGAGCGCCTTCGCCACAAGAATCGACCCATTACAATCTGGGATTACGAGCGAATCGTACTTGAAGAATATCCTTCTGTGTACAAGGTGAAATGCCTGAATCATACCCGGATGACAGAGCCGTATTCCGAGAAAGCTCCCGGCCATGTTGCGCTCATCGTGATTTCCAACTTACGCAATCAAAACGCCGTAGATGAGCTTCAACCTACCACGAGCATAGCTACACTGGAATCGATCAAGGACTTCCTTTCGAAGAAAAACTGTCCATTTGCAACGCTCCATGTTTGCAATCCCGATTTTGAAGAAATTCAAGTGGATTTCAACGTAAAATTCCGCGAAGGATACGACAAAGGATACTACAAATCGAAGCTTCAGGATGACATCAAGGAATTCTTGTCTCCCTGGGCGTATCATGAAGGGGTGGATATCTCCTTCAACGGAGTGGTCCACAAATCCAAAATCATTGATTTCATCGAGGAACGGGAATACGTCGATTACCTGACCTGTTTCAAAATGTACCACATCATCGACGAGGACGTATCCAACCTTGTCGATGTGAATGAAATTCAACCGACAAAATCCAGTGCATTGCTGGTCTCTGCGAAAGAGCATACCATTGATATTGACAAATTACTAACCGACGACTGCAGTTGTGAGGGCGACGATTCCGGGAATACGGCCATTACCGACGGAATCGGAACCATGACGATCAACGTAGACTTCATTGTAAATAAACCGTAAGACATGGCAAAAGAGAATAGAAACAACCTCAAAAATCGATTCAAGAACGGCATGAAGCCGGATGAAAATGATTTTGGAACACTGATCGATTCGATGTTGAATTTCAACTCCGATGACGTCACGGTTAAGAACGGAAATGTAGGAATCAAAACGACAGATCCAAAGGGAACCTTGCACGTGTACGATGCAGGCACGGGAGATCCTACGAATCCCACGGGTAAATCCGGTACACTCGTTATCGGAAACGTGGATGGAAGAAATCTATCCATGGACAACAATGAAATCCTGGCAAGAAACGGAACGAACTCAAGCGATTTGCACCTTCAGAGAGACGGTGGAGATATCAAGTTCTTCGACGGATTATCAGGAAGTCGCATAGTGATCAAAGACACCGGAAAAATGGGTGTGGGCACCGCAGACCCCAAAGCGTACTTACACTTGAATAAAACAGCCGATACAGTAGAGGAAGGATCGCAGGAAGGAACCTTGATGATCGGAGCAGCGAATGGTCAGAATCTATCGTTCGACAACAACGAAATCATGTCCCGAAATGGGAATGTTGCTTCTAATTTGCACCTGCAGGTAAACGGCGGAGCCATTGTCATTCACGACAAGGCTGCATCAGCAGAGGAGAAAATCAAAATTACCGATGACGGTAAGATTGGTATCGGAACCCTCAACCCAGCCGGAAATCTCCACATTGGAATTGACGGTGATAAGGTGGTTGATAATGCGAACGGAGGATTGTTGATTCTTGGACAGACAAGCAAGGCGCACATGTCCTTCGATAGCAACGAAATTCAGACCAAATCCAACTCGAATACGGCAAGTCCACTCTACATAAACCAAAGCGGTGGTAAGGTCGTGATCGGCAGAGACGGGAACTTCTCGCAAGTCGATATTCATGGAAACATTTCGGTTGACGGCCAAATCTGGCATCATGGATCGACAAACGTTTCCGACATGGCTTTGAAACGAGACATCAATCCACTTCAAGCCGGGCTTGATGAATTGAGAAAACTGAACCCGGTGAGCTTCCGCTGGAAGGACAAAAACCTTGACAAAGGTGATCCGATTTTCGGATTCGTTGCACAGGAAGTGCAGAAGGTATTCGGAAGTCTGGTGCACAAGAACGAGGAAAATGGCAACCTGGGAATTTCCACAACGGAGCTCGTTCCGGTGTTGGTCCGATCCGTTCAGGAACAGCAGCATTACATCGAAAAACTGGAAAGTCGATTGGAAGCATTGGAAAAAAAGATGGATAAAAAGTAGCACGTGAGCACACAGGACCACATAACGATTACACCCGCTAATTCCGAACAGGACAGCCAGAATTTTAAGGTTCTGAAAGAGGTCGGTATAGATTATCTGCAGAGTGTTGTAGGACACATTTGGACCGATTACAATGTGCACGATCCGGGCGTTACCATTCTTGAAGAATTGTGCTACGCGATCACGGATATCACCTATCGTTTGGGATTGGACATTGAGGACATCCTTGCAATAAACCCGGAAGATAGTTCAGCAACAGACCTCAACAACTTCTTTACGGCTCGTGAGATTTTACCGAATGCACCGGTTACACAGCCCGATTTTCGGAAATTATTGATCGATATCGATGGCATTCGAAATGCCTGGTTGGAAAAGACAACGAAATCCGAGGTTCGTTTCTATGCGGACATGGACGCGGGCGAACTCACCTACACAAAAGACGAAAACCAACAAATTCTACTCAATGGACTATACGAAGTTCTGATTGAATTTGATCGTGACGATACCTATGGTGACCTCAATGACAACACGCTGGAAACCGAACTGGAAATTACGAGCGGAGATCTTACCGGTCTTATCATAGATATCACCGTTGAGTTTCCGTATTGGAGCGACGAATGGCCGGCAGGAAAAAGCTGGGATTCTCTCACGGATATCAACGATAGTATCAAGTCGATCATGATTGAGGTGACCGAGCAAGTTGATGGATATGAGGTTGAGATTACCGTTTCTCCCACGAACGATATATCAGTGCAGGTTTCGAAAACTACGGGTACATCCATCGTAAACAAACCTTCGCTGGCGAATCAGGTAAAGACGGCAATTGAAGACCTCTTCGATACCACCGGCGCAGGTGCCAATAACATTTTGGTCACGCAACAGGAAAAAGTGGCTACGACACTTGAAGTTGTTGAGAGGGCCAAGGCCGTGCTACACGCCAATCGCGATTTGTGCGAAGATTTTGTACGATTCATCGCTCCAAAAGTGGAAGAAATATTCCTCTGTACAGATATCGAATTAGAACCAGATGCAGACCCGGAGGAAGTGTTAACTGAGATTTATTATCAGGTGGGAAACCACCTCGCACCTCGGGTAAATTTCTACACGTTCGCACAAATGCTCGAAAAAGGATGGACGACCGAGGAAATCTTCGAAGGACCACGATTGGATCACGGATTCATCGACAACCATGAGTTGGAGAAAAGTGAACGACTGAAAAGCATTCACGTTTCCGACCTGATCAACATCATCATGGACATCAAGGGCGTAGTTGCCGTGAAGAAAATGGAAATTGCCAACATTGCGCTTGGAGATTCTACCATTCTTTCAAAAAGTGCTCATTGGTGCCTGGATTTGGCCTGGGAGAAGAACTTCGTGCCAAGACTGAGTCCTGAACGTTCAAAAGTGAGGTTCTTCAAACGAGGAATTCCATTCGTTGCCGATGAGGAAGAAGTAGAAGATCTTCTCGAAGCTAAATTGGCCGAAGAAGAACAACTGTGGAGTGGTACCTGGCAGGAAGATTTAACTCCGCCAAAAGGAAATTATTACCGCCTCGAAGACTACTCAAGCATTCAACTTGATTTTCCTGAGAATTATGGAATCGGCGATGTTGGATTGCCGGCAAATGCTTCCGATAAACGCATTGCTCAGGCCAAACAACTCAAAGGATACCTGCTTTTCTTCGATCAGATATTGGCTAATTATTGTTCTCAGCTCGCCCATGTTCGACACTTATTCTCCATGAATGGAGACATTGAGCGGACGTATTTTAACCAACCGCTTTACGATATCCCGAACGTTGCAACGTTGTACAGAGAGTTCATTGAGGAAGTTGAGTTGACGCGAAATCCGGGAGACGATAACGAATCGGACATCAACACGGCGTGGGAGACGTTCTCAGATCGCGAAGATGCAAACTCCAATGACCATGAGGATGCATTGAACCAGATCACGGAGGACATCGAAACGTTCTACCGAAGAAGAAATGCATTCTTGGATCACCTGCTGGCTCGTTTTTGCGAACAGTTTGCCGATTACGCCATGCTTGCCTATTCGCTGGAGGGAAAGAAGAATGAGCAGGAACAAATCGATGATAAAGTCGCATTTCTCAGCGAATATCCAGAGATCAGCTACGGACGTGGATTAGGATTCAATTATCTGCAATCAGGATGGGAATCGTCGAATGTTTCCGGCTTCCAGAAAAGGGTTTCACGCCTGCTGGGAATCGATAATTACAACCGAAGAAATCTTGCCTGTCCGCCTGTTGAGTCGTATTTCACGAAAACAAAAATATCTGGAAAATGGGTGTTCCGAATGCGGAACTTATCGGGAGATACAATGCTTCGAAGCATCAAGTTTGGCTCGCTTGCGGCACGAAACAGTGCGTACGATTGGCTGCTCGAAAACGTATCGTCAATGGATCAGTTCGAGCTTACGGACGATGGATTTGAATTGTACGACGACAGCGATACATTAATTGCTTCGAGCATCACCTTTCCGGATCCGGATGAACGCGATGCAGCACTGGAAGAAGTGGTCAATATCCTGAAAGGAGAATGCAGCGGAGAAGGATTCTATCTGTTGGAACACATTCTCGTTCGACCACGATCCAAGGACGACGATTTTCTGCCCGTCAATTTCTCGGAAGATTGTTTCTGCGAAGGAAATGAAGACCCGTATTCATTCCGCGCAACCTGCATTATGCCATACTGGACAGGTCGCTTTACGAACATGGATTTCAGACGATTCGTGGAGCAAACCCTTCGTGAGGAATGCCCGGCACATGTATTCCTGAAAATTTGTTGGGTGAATCCTGAACAAATGACCGAATTTCAAAAGGCCTACAAAGAATGGCTCGGGGAAATGCAAAACTGCCCGCCAAAGCAGAACCAGTTAACATGGAAACAAAACAAATTGATAGAGGTTCTCAGGAAATTGAGAAATGTCTATCCCGTATCATACTTGTACGATTGCCAGGAGTCCGACAAGAGTGCCATGACACTTGGACAATCAATTTTAGGAACATTTATACCGAAAGAAGATGAGTAACACGTCATTGTCAGCAGAGTTGAATAGCGCCTACACGGTTTTCGAACCGAGTATGCTCCTTACGAGTCAGCATCTCAATCAGCAGAGAAATTACCTGGACGTTGAGAACCGACTCACGCGCGTTAAACTGATTGGTACAGGCATCGTCTGTGGACTTGAGATCGAGTTTAATGGAACGACGATCAAAATTTCAGAGGGAATCGGAGTCACTTCCGAAGGCTTCCTCGTTCGCATCGAAGCGGAAGAATTCGACTACTGTTTTGAAGAAGATTACTTTGACCCGGCGGGCTACGAACCATTCCTGGATGCATCGAATCCGATTACGGGGCAATACCATATGTGGGAGCTCATGACAAATGATCAGGCGCAGGCAATTATTGACGACCCGGATCAGGAGATCAAACAGGAGGCAATCAAATTCGATGATCCGTCTTTTTCGGGATTCTTGAAAGACAAGGTGGTTGTGTTGTTTGTGGAATACCTCGATGTTGATCTTGAATCGTGCGTGGGAGACAATTGCGACGACAAGGGAATTGAACGACGCTTTACCGTTCGAAAATTATTGATGAATTGCGCCGATGTGCACAAGATGATTCAGAACGGGTACAAAATTCCGTATCAGGGTGCGGCAAACGGAACGCTGGACGCAAGCCTGAATATGCGTTTTTACGCGGAAGATCATACGATGCCGGCCCATACCATCATCCCAACCAATACACCAGCGGACAACATTCGATCAGAGTACGCCAAGATTGTCAATAGTCAGGACATTTACGATCAGTACGAGTCATTATTCCCGGGAAATGCATCCAATCCAATGACACGCCTGAGCAAGAAAATCGTGGATGCATACGGCTACTTCGGACCGATTCTCAATGGAGTAGTGCCGCCTTCTGCAGTAAATTCCATGGAAAATAATTTCAAGACGCAATATGCATCATTCATCGGAAATTCACACATTCAATACTATTACGATTACGGAAAAGACATTACGGAGGGGTACAACTCATTCATCGATCTTGCATTTGAAATCACTTCTGAATGCAACATCGACGATACACGTTTCCCACGACATTTGGTGCTTGGGAAAGTGACGAGCGGAGTCGGCTGCCCTGAAAACGAAGATAACTGTAAACCACAGGTGTATCGAACGCACTTCATCCAAGCGAGCATCTACAACCAGCAGAAAGACAAGATCAGGGAAGCTCAAATGCGCTTTGTTCGTCTCGTGGAAATGGTCGAAGGATTCATCAAAAGCCTGGACGGAAGTGAAGCATTACGCATCACTCCAAGCGACGAAAAACAGGCACCGCTCGATCGCAGAAGCATCCCGTTCTATTACAAAACAGATCCACTTTACAAATCGTGGAGCTACAAATTGGCGCGCCGCTGTATTCAACACCAAACCCTCGGCTATGGATCGCATAAGCTCAAACCAAAATTGGAGTGGGTTTCGAATCCGTTGAAATACAACAAAGATCCATACAACTTTTACAGAATAGAAGGGGTACTCGGAAAGAACGTTAGGGCAGTTTGCAAAGAGCTTGAAGAGCAGAAAAAATTGTTCAATCTCGACTTCGAGATTATGCCCGTCAAACTACGGCCGCGTTCCCTGAATCAAATTTTGGCATCGAAAAAAATGCCGAACGATCACTGCGAACATGAAGATTGCTGCGGTGATCACATCAAAGATGAATACCTGCAACTGCGAAACGAAATCATTGCCGAAGTTGAAAAATACAATTGGATACTCACGAAACTGATCTACATCATCGGAAACTTCTACGAGGTGTACGATAAAATGCTTTCCGGGGAGAAGGACAAGGCAGAATACGCGACTGGAGTTCCAACAGATGCAACAGTGGATGATCCTGCTGCAGCATTTATCAAGTATTTCAAGAGCATTGATGAGGTAGACAACCTTATCAACGCATTGCCGAAGTGCATTGAAGAGTTTAACCCGAAAGCATTCCAAAAGGCATACAAGGATATTCAGGAAATGGCCTTCATCATTACCGTTCTCTTCGAGCGACTCCTGCGTATTCATGTCGCACTTGGACCCTTCATGCAGTACATGGTTGAGCGTTACCTGTTGGCAAATTACGGTTATCTGGGAAGCATTTACGACCTGAATGATATTCTTCGAAGCCATTTCGACGTGCAGCTGTTGTCCATTTGGACTTCTTATACGAGGCGTCTTGAAGTGGAAGAAAGATCAA
>JAURNA010000004.1 GCA_030830385.1 Crocinitomicaceae bacterium
CGAGTAATAATAGTTGCTACCGTTGCCGAAAGAATCTTCGGTATCAAAGAAACCATTGGATGTTCTCTTAAAGTTAAATCCGGGACCGAAGGCAAATTCCCATCCGGCTTTTCCGAAGCGGAATCCGTTCAAAATAGAAATCGACGGAATGAAAGTACCCTGCTCAAGACCGGAGAAGTTGATGATTCCTTCCACGAGAGCGGAGAAATTTTCCGTTCCTACGTATTGTCCCTCAATCTGGTAACCGATCATACTTACCCCCGGGAAGATATCAAGTCCTCCCTGAGCTTGTGGACGTCTGGCGAACTCATTCATCGATCCAATCAGGTATGCATAACCCACACGTGGTCCAGAGTTGTTGATTCGGCCTACATTGTTTGAGGTGATAAGCTCGTTTTTGAATGCGAGGCGATCTTGCAGTTCTTTGCCTACCTGAATTCCATGCATTTCTTTCAGTAAAATTTCCACCATGCGCTGAATCTCTTCGTCCTGATTGTCGAACTCGCGCACCATCGCCTTGTGGAGCGTTCCTTTTTTCACGTCGATCCATTTAAGCGAGATCGCGATTTTGTTACCAAGTCCGTCGAAACTTCCGCAGATGATGTAGTCAACGTTGAGCTGACGTCCCATGCGCGTGAGACATTTGATGCTGTAGCATCCTTCGGTGAATTCATTTGAATCTTTGATCACTTCGGCCATGTCGAATTCATCGTATACCGAGTAACGATCCATTTTGATGAGTTCAAGCTGAATAAATTTAGCAGCGATCTTGGGTTCTAAGTTCAATTCAAACACGTGTGGATTCGCCACAGCGAAACTGGGCTTTGGACTTTGCTCCTGTGAGTTTGCCAGCACCGAAGAGATAAGCCCTGCAATTGTAATTATGTATTTCACCGTGCTTGGTTTTAAAGTTACGCTCCAAAGGTAACTACCAAGTTATGGTAGCTGAAGTGCCCCCATCATACCAGAACCTGATTCTTGTCATCATTTGAATCTCATGCGCAATGTTTTCGATGAACTGGGCCTACATTTCGGTTATTGGGTGCGTGTTTTGATTTATGCGGAATCGGCATTCCTTCTGTTTTCAGGAGCAGACGAATCGCAGGAAGGAATTTATACCATTATAAGGTAGTTTCAACGTCAGATCCAAGGATGAATTGCGCTTTTGTGCTTACCTTTATGAATTCTAAAATCAGGTATATGTCAGGATTCTTCTATCAGGAGCCGTTTCCCCTAAAAAAGGACGCAACGAAGTATCGAAAAATCTCTTCCGATTACGTTTCCGTTGAGAAACTCGGTGATCGATCCATCCTAAAAATTGATCCCAAAGCACTTGAAATTGTTGCTGAGGAGGCAATGGCAGACGTTTCTTTTTACTTGCGAACGACTCATCTTGAGAAATTGCGTACCATTCTGGATGATCCCGAAGCGACGGACAACGATCGTTTTGTGGCCTATAATCTCTTGCAGAACGCAGCGGTTGCTGCTGAAGGACAATTGCCTTCCTGCCAGGATACGGGTACAGCCATCGTAATCGGAAAAAAAGGAGAAAATGTATTCACTGGAACAACGGATGCCGAACATCTGAGCCGGGGCATTTACAATACCTATCAAAACAGAAATCTGCGTTATTCTCAGATCGTTCCGTTGAGTATGTTCGAGGAGAAGAACTCGGGGAGCAACTTACCCGCACAGATCGACATCTATGCCAAATCAGGAGCGAGTTATGAGTTTTTGTTTTTGGCGAAAGGTGGAGGATCGGCGAATAAGACGTACCTCTATCAGAAGACAAAATCGCTGCTAAACGACACGCGTCTGGAAGAATTTGTTCGCGAAAAAATTAAGGATTTGGGAACCGCGGCATGTCCACCGTATCACCTTGCGCTCGTTGTCGGAGGAACTTCTGCGGAAGCGAATCTTTCCGTGGTAAAAAAGGCATCCGCGGGTTACCTGGATGAACTTCCCACGGAGGGGAGCATGGGAGGACAGGCGTTTCGGGATTTGGAATGGGAAGCTCGCGTACACAAAATTTGTCAGGAATCGATGATCGGGGCGCAGTTTGGAGGAAAATATTTCACCCACGATGTCCGTGTTATCCGCTTGCCAAGACACGCGGCTTCGTGCCCGGTTGGGTTGGGAGTCTCGTGCTCGGCCGATCGAAACATAAAAGCGAAAATCACGGAAGAAGGATTATTCATTGAAGACCTGGAGAAAAACCCTCGCCGATTGTTGCCGGATACACCGCCGCATTTGGAAAAACCTGTTGAAATTGACCTCAATAAGCCGATGTCTGAGGTGTTAGCGGAGTTGACGAAGTATCCGGTTAAAACACGACTCAAATTGACCGGGACGCTTATCGTTGCACGGGATATTGCCCATGCTCGTATCAAAGAAATGCTGGATGCGGGACAGCCGATGCCCGATTATTTCAAAAATCACCCGGTGTACTATGCAGGACCTGCAAAAACTCCAGAGGGAATGCCATCCGGGTCTTTCGGACCCACAACCGCAAACCGTATGGACCCATATGTTGATGAGTTCCAGTCGCACGGTGGAAGCATGGTCATGCTGGCAAAGGGAAACCGTTCTAAATCGGTAACCGATGCTTGCGAAAAACACGGTGGTTTCTATCTTGGATCCATCGGTGGGCCAGCTGCAATTCTGGCAAAGGAAAACATTGAATCAGTAGAAGTGATTGATTTTGAGGAGCTCGGAATGGAGGCGGTTCGTAAGATTCGCGTAAAGGATTTCCCGGCTTTTATTATAACGGATGATAAAGGGAACGATTTCTTCGCTTATCTCTAACCGAAAAAGGTTGGTGATCCGATTAAATTTTTACCTTTATACCGGTTATTTGTAAAAACAGATAAGATATGAGTACGTTTGGAATACTGATTTTTCTATTCATTGGAGGTATGGCCTTTTGGTTGCTAACGTTCTTGCTCGGATTTGCGGTGCCCTACTGGATAACGCTCGGAGTAATGGAAAAAATGCGTCCAAAGCGTATTCTTGACGAAGAATAGTTCAATTCAGGATATTGAAAGCAAGGGTCTGGCGTTGTCAGGCCCTTTTTTGTTGGATCAGGCCCAGACGTTGGCTCCTTCCGAGCAGTTCTGGCAGATTTCGATTTGATCCCGGGCGATGAGCACTTGCTGACGAAAGCCGTTGTATTCCTTCGATTTCCAAATCGTGGCAAACCCATTGCCTTCGATGGATCCCAAAATGTGATGAGCGTCTTTATCGAAACAGCAGGGAACTACTTTTCCGTCCCAGGTTATCACGGATGAGGACCACATTCTCCAGCAATGATTTCCGGTTTTGTTCTTCAACGTATAGGTGCCGTCCGGTCGCTTCTTGTACCGCGCGTAATCCGCATTATCCGGCATGAGCGAATTGCCGTTCTTATAGTCATAAAATTGTGCCGTCTTGATGCGTATCTCGTCCACATTCATTTCTTTTCCCAATTCGAATACAGCCGGAATTTCGTGCTCATTGGGTTTTACTGCAAGCATCTGAAAGATGAGGTGTGGAGTCGTTGATCCCAATTCTTTTTTCGCCTTTACCAATGATTTTGTAGCGGTTAAAACGGTCTCAAGACGACCATTCACGCGATAGTTCTCATAGGTTTCCTGTGTAAGGCCATCAATGGAAATGATGAGCCGGTCAAGACCGGATTCCACAATTTCCCGCGCCTTGTTGTTGTCAATAAAGTGGGCGTTGGTGGAAGTTGCGGTATAAATCCTGTTCTTTTTCGCGATTTTGATCAACTCCAGAAATTCAGGATGCAAAAACGGTTCGCCCTGGAAATAATAGTTGATGTAGAAAACATGCTTGTGTATTTGTTCAAGAATGGTTTCGTGAAGACCGAGGTTCATCTTACCCGTTGGTCGAGTGAATTGTTTCAAACCACTCGGACATTCCGGGCAGCCAAGGTTACAGGCGGTTGTAGGCTCAATACTCAGTGAGAAGGGAAGTCCTCCCGGCACAGCGCGTTTCGTGATCCGTGCGTATCGGTAACTCATGCGTAACCGAATGAGATTCCAAACCCGATAAAAACTCAAGTGTTTGAACAGGTTGATATGGTCGTGCCAACGTGCGATAGACCAAAAGTACGAAATCCGGCAGAGTCTGAAAACGCAATCGATATTTCACGTTCTTCCTCGTACGATCAGGGATGTCATGAAGCCGGGTTGACTGTCAATGGATTGTGCACGCCCGGATTTGCATCATTCGGGGCTGGGGCATTTTATCACTTTGGAGTTTACAGCAATGCTGCCTGGCATGAGAATATCGTCCCTAAGCTCACGATTAAAATGAATTTCTAGCGAAGGAGCTGTACGTGTCCGGTAAGGATGCGCTCCGAGTTATTCGGTTCACACGAAACAAATGTGACTTTCCAAACATAGGTTCCGCTCTGATTGAATCGACCGATTCCATTTGTTCCGTCCCATCCGAAGTTCACATCGTCACTCGTGAATACATGTTCTCCCCAACGGTTGAGGATTTCCAGTTTCCAGCTTTCAACGGGAAGGTATACTATCGGTAAGAAGGTGTTGTTGAACTCATCACCATCCGGAGTAAATGCATTTGGAGCGTAGAACGTGAAGGGTTCAATGTATACATACGAGCTTGCGGTGTCCTTACATCCCCATTCGTTGGCAACGATTTGATACGGATAATGGCGCCCGGGAGTGAAGTACGTGTGGTATGGATTTGGGTTCAATGAGAACGATGTAGAATCGTCGAACCAATAGAAATATTCGTGTCCACCCTCGGATTCATCTGTGAAAGAGATCGTTGAATGACAGATGTCTGTGTAGTTTGGTGTTACGCTAAATCCAGCTGTTGGAACCGGTCGGACATTGACCAAATCCGTTTGAGTAAGACTCAATGTGTCTACACATCCCTGAGCAGTCCAGATGGTAAGTGTAACGGGGAAATTTCCTGCTTGTTCATACAAATGCTCAGGATGCTGAAGTGAAGAAGTTCCTCCATCTCCAAAATCCCAAAGATAGCTGATTGGTGTTCCCGATATTGACAAGTCAATGAATTGAGAATTGAACGGAGCACATTGTAATCCGGGGGCAATTCCAAAGTTAATCGCAGGTTGATCGAATAAGTAAATGTCTTGAGTCACGCTTTCTGTACAATTCTGGAATGTACCCGTCAATATAATTGAAATGGCACCGGTTGTATCGAAGCTCACACCGAATACATCTTCATCTGTCGAACTGGAAATGGATGCGTATGGACTAAAATCCCAAACGATGTTGTATCCGGGAGGCCCGGAAACCGTTCCATTAAAGTCAACACTGTTGTCTATGATACACACAGAGTCTTCGAAGTCAAAAGAAACCGACAGGAGCTCGTTCAGTGTGATTGTTTGCTGAGCCGTGTCGCTGCATGAAGCCGCTGAACTCGCGACCAGCGTCACCGCATATGTACCCGGCCCCGCATATGA